>DAOUPV010000039.1 GCA_030625965.1 Clostridia bacterium | reverse complement strand
GCGGCTGTCGCCAAGTTCAGCAAGCGCCTGGATTGATAGTTCTAACTAAGGCATCGTTATAGTCTGCATTTTGAAATGGAGGGAAGAATGATCAAAGTCATTGCAAAGAATGTCTTGAAGGAAGAGTACTTACAGGATTTTATCGATCTGGCTGCCCCATTGATCAAGGCGAGCCAGAAAGAGCCTGGCTGTATCTTCTATGATTTGTTTCAGGATACTACAGAGTTGAACATCCTGACATTTATCGAAGAATGGAAAGACGAAGAGGCCATCAGGCTACATAAGGTGTCTCCGCATTATACGGAAATCATCCCCAAGCTGGCAGAACTCTTGATCAGCAAGGAAGTGCATCTGTACAAACTTGTCAGGGACAAATGATATTTAGCGGCTGCTTACTTGGTCCTAGTCAATGTGTGGATATTCAAACATGATGTAGCATTAACCATAAAATACAATGAGCGTCTCACAGTGGAGACGCTCATTGTATTTTTGGTTCATTATTCACTTGCTAAACTGTTTTCCAAAGATTGGATACGTAGGATAACATCATGGGTAAAGTCAGGATCATCTAACATCGCTATGTTAATTTTCACATTGTTGATGGATGCATGAATGGCGGCTTTTGCCAGATAGGAGGCGGTCCTGGCATCTCCTGCTGCCTTGCTGTTGCCTTTATCCAGGGCAGTCTGGATCAGTCCAAGCAGTTGGTAGGTATCTTGAGCCAGACTGAGAGGGACCAGGGTAGCTTTCTTGGCTGACTGGGAAATCATTTCCGTTCTGGATATGATTTCCAGTTCTGTTTCTTGGGGCATCCTGTAAGCGGCAACCAGTTCGCTGTAGGCCTCGGCATCCTCATCCATATAGCTCGTGAATCTTTCTCTGAATTCCGAAGCCCCCTGCGATATCCCGTCCATGTGCTCCTGAACATCCTCGTAGCCTTCAAGACCTATTGTGGTATTGGCGGTGAACTCGGTTAAGGCAGATGCCATGGCGGCGCAGAGTGCAATGCTGCTGCCACCGGCTGGAAGCAGGGGCCTTTTTGCTGCGGTTTCTGCTAAGAAGTCATCGATACTTTTGTTAATCAGCATAATTAATTTCCCCCTTTATCATCTTAGAGTTTTCCTTAGGATAATTTTACCATATCTGGACGGAGAACGTGTCTGATAGGGTCCCGATCAACTAATTCTCAGTGCGCCTTGGAGCGTGTGGATACCACAACCACAATCAGTGAGACCAGGAATCCCAGGATTCAGGTTCGATTTTTTCAGCTTTTCGAAATCTGTGTTCAAGCGAAACCTAATGCTAGGGCTATAATGGAACTACTGATGACCGGTATGTATCTGCCTAAGTAGTCTTCCCTGATCTATCACAAGAAAAATTTTTCTGTTCGAAGGATTGGACAGGCTCATAGAATTCGTCTTGTAGCGATTTTGGGAGATATAATGGGAGTGTAACTGTGTTGGAAAGGAGGGACTATGATCATATTGGATTATTTCGGCATACTAAAAAAGTCGGTGGCCAGGGTTGAATCGATAGACAACCCCTACGGAGATTATTATACGGTCAAGATGAAGCTGGCAGCAGGTGTGAGTTGGACTCCAGGGGAACATGCGATCTTTACCTTGCCTCAGAAGGAGATCGAAGGCAAAAAATGGAGACCATTCAGTGTGGCCTCGGCTCCGGTGGACGGCTACCTGATGATCGGAACGAGGACCGGTAAGGAGATGAGCAACTTCAAGCAGGCGCTTCTTAGCCTTGAACCAGGGGATCCTGTGACTGTACGGGGACCTTTTGGCTGGTTCAAGCTACAGGATGAGACGTCGCCGCTGGTATTCGTGGCCGGCGGAGTGGGCATCACGCCCATTTGGGCTATTTTGAAGTATCTTGAGGGGGATACGGATAGGATACGGACCTTGATCTATACGGCCAGGGACTACCATCTGTTCGGGGAGGAAATCGAAGAAATGGCTAAGGATAACCCAGCCTTCGATCTTTACATGACGAGCTCCTCCAAGGAGGCCAAAGCCAAAGTGGAAGAGGTGGCTGGAAGGCTGGGGGCGGAAGCCCATTACTTCGTGTCCGGAGCACCGAAATTCATCAAGTCAGTCCGGGAGCAGATCATGGCCCACGGGGTTTCCAGTAAAAAGGTCATTTTCGATCCATTCATAGGATTCTAAGAAACCTGCTATAGACCGAGCCTGCGCATATCCAGCATGCGGATGTTGCGGGCATCGTAGTCGATCAGTCCATCCTTTTTCATTTTCTGCAGTTCTCGGGAAAGCGAGGTGCGACTGACACCCATTCGTTCGGCTAGTGCTGTCTTGGTTAGCGTCATACGGATGGTGGTGTCGACCTGCTCTAGGTATTCCTGCTGCAGGTAGGAAATGAGGGCTTCCCGGATGGTGCGTCTGACATGATGTTTGATCTTGGTTCCTAGGAGCAACGTCTGGTTGGAGATGAGCTCCAGAAATGAAAGCAGGAACTTGGGATAGATGCTACAGAGCTCGAAAGCCAGGCTCCTACCCAGACTCAATACCTGTGAATCCGTCTTGGCGGTCGCACTCAGCGGATAATAGGGATTGCTGGAGAATATCAGGTTGGCCCCCAACAGTTTTCCTGGTTCAAAGGTGGTCACCGTAAGCAGTCCGCCCGATTCATCGATCCGCTCTACGGCAATCTGTCCTTGGAGGATGATTTCCAGCTGGTCGCAGTAATCCCCCTCCTGGTGCAGGATCTGGCCTTTGCCATAGGAGCAAATTTGGAAACGCCCGGATTCTATATAGTTTTCTACCAATTTTGGTGGTAGCGATTCAAGCAGTATGCTGTTTTTTGAAGCGCTGATGATCTTATCCAATATTCCGTCCTCCTTGGTTTGATGAGGGCTAGAATGCCCATTATATGAATATGATAGAAATTTGTCCTTAAGTGTTACCATGGTAACACGTTATTTCTTTGCCTTATTATACAATCTGTTTAAGAGATTGGGAAGTGGAACACGACTCCCGGTCCAATCAGACTGGGAGGTAGAGATATCGCAGATATCTTGAAAACTATGGATAAATTCACAATAATCTTTTGGGTGGCAGCAGTACTGCTATTCATACTGTCCTTGCGAAAGGGCAAAGCAAAAGTCAAACAGGCGATGAAACAGTCGCGGAATATGATGAAAAGCATTGTCGGTGACATCGTGGGTATCATCTTCCTGATCGGATTGGTGTTGACCTTCATACCGCCATCATCGATCGAATCGGCCTTGGGTTCGAGCAATACCCTGTGGGGCAGTGCCATAGCGGCGATTGCTGGCAGTGTTACCCTGATCCCGGCCTTCGTGGCCTTTCCCCTTGTGGGATCCTTGGTGCAAAACGGAGCCAGCATCATTCCTGCTGCGGCATTCCTGACTACCCTGACTATGGTCGGGGTGGTCACTTTCCCACTGGAGAAGAGGGAATTTGGGACTAAGTTTGCCCTTGGCCGAAACTTGCTGAGCTTTGTGGCAGCCTTGTTGATAGCTGCGTTGATGGGGGTGATTCTATGATTCTGTCCAAGATGAAAAAGAATAAGCTTTTGGTCACCGTGGCTGCGGTGTATATCCTTCTCGGATTGATCCAACCGGATAAGGCCTGGCAGGCACTCAGCAACAGCTCCTACTATCTGCTAGAGATGGCCCAGATCATGCCCGTCATCTTTTTGCTAACCGTATCCATTGAAGTGTTGGTACCCAAGGAGTGGATTCTGAAGCATTTTGGGAAGGACTCCGGCATGTTGGGCAATCTGCTTTCCCTCGTACTGGGAAGCATATCCGCCGGACCTATCTATGCAGCATTCCCCATCGGCAAGGCCCTGCTTGCCAAAGGGGCCAGCGTGGGCAATGTAGTCATCATTCTCAGCGCCTGGGCTGTAATTAAGGTGCCCATGTTGGCCAACGAAGCCAAATTCCTGGGTGTACAGTTCATGGCCACCAGGTGGGTGCTTACTGTGGTGCTGATTCTACTAATGGGTTACTTGATGCAGAAGCTTGTTAAGGAAGAAGACATTCCAGTTGAGAAGGTTGATGCGGATGAAGATCTCAGTGTGGAGCAGGACTACTGTATCGGTTGCGGAGTCTGCGCCAGCATGGCCTCAGAGGTATTTGTTATGGACCAGGGCAAGGCCCACGTGATTGTAGGGGATCTCAGCGAATACACAGAAATTATTAAGGAGACGGCTGACAGATGTCCAGCCAAAGCCATTCGATACAGAATAGAAAGTGAGGGAGAAATATGTTAGAGACGATTTACAAGTATAGCACCAGTGACGACAAAGCGGTTGAGAAACTGATCATGGACGACAACGTGAACTATATCCACATGGTCTTCAACAAGGGAGAGGGCATGCCGGAGCATTTTTCCAATTCCAATGTGTACATGAATGTCATCCGGGGTAGGTTGTCACTGCAACTGGACGACCAAGAGAACCATGAGTACGAAAAGGGCACATTGCTGCAGATTCCTTACAACCTAAAGATGAACGTCAGGAATTTTCATGATGAAACCTTGGAACTGATCGTGGTCAAGGCCCCAGCACCACAAAACTATCCAAAGGAGGAATGATCCGATCAATCTGACTGGATTGGTGATGAAGAGCGCATTACGGACGTTTTTCCAGACATCTAATGGTATAATGTGCCTATACTGAGTATTATCCGCAGGATGCGAGGAGGAAAGATGAAGAAACTGATTAAGAATAATGTCGATTGGGTTGGTAAGATCGACTGGGAACTGAGAACATTCCATGGTGAGGAGTTTTCCACCCACAGCGGTTCCAGCTATAACTCCTATCTGATCCGGGAAGAGAAGACAGTGCTCGTCGACACGGTCTGGCTTCCCTACGCCAAGGAGTTCGTAGATAATCTGGCATCGGAAGTACCGTTGGAGGAGATCGACTACATCGTCATCAACCACGGGGAGAAAGACCATAGCGGGGCTCTAACCGAGCTGATGCAGAGGATTCCGGATACGCCCATCTACTGTACTGCCAATGCGGTCAAGTCACTTAAGGGCCAGTACCACCAGGACTGGAATTTCAACGTGGTTAAGACCGGGGACACTCTGGATATCGGCAACGGCAAAGAGCTGGTCTTTGTGGAGATGAAGATGTTGCACTGGCCGGACAGTATGGCCACTTATATGACTGGAGATAACATCCTGTTCAGCAATGACGCCTTTGGGCAGCATTATGCCTGTGAACATCTGTTCAATGATCTGGCAGATCCCTGCAGATTGGAACGGGAGGCCATAAAGTACTATGCCAATATCCTTAATCCCTTCAACAAGATATTGAAGAAGAAACTGGATGAAATTTTGGCACTAAATTTGGAGATCGATATTATAGCCACCAGTCATGGTGTCATCTGGCGGGACAATCCCATGCAGATCGTGGAGAAGTATGCTGCCTGGTGCCGGGATTACCAGGAGAACCAGATCACCATCATCTACGATACCATGTGGAACGGCACCAAGCGGATCGCTGAAAAGATGGCGGAAGGCATCCAGGCGGAGGATTCAGAGACAGTCGTCAAGTTATTTAACGTTTCCAAGGCGGATGACAATGATCTGGCCACAGAGGTGTTCAAATCCAGAGCCATTGCTGTGGGTTCCCCGACGGTGAGCAACAGTGTTCTGCGTTCCCTGTCCGGTTTCCTGCATTATCTGAAGGAGCTGAAATTCAAGAACAAGAAAGGCGTCGCATTCGGTTGCTATGGTTGGAGTGGGGAAAGTCCCGGTGTCATCCAGGCAATGCTAAAAGATGCCGGTTTTGACGTGTCCGAAGAGGTTTTCAAGGTCAACTGGAACATGACTGGCGATCTAGAGCAAGAGGCCATGGAGTTCGGGAAGAAACTATTGAAGGACTTGGAAGACTAATTTTATGCAATAACCACGAGCAGGCTAAATCATAAGAGTATTAATAGCTTTCGTTACAGTACAAGCGTGGCGGAGACTATGATGTCAAATAACGAACAACAACGCCCGGCATCTGCCGGGCGTTGTTAGGTATTTAGCTAGGTTCATTTTGCTTTGGCGTGGAAAACATAATACATGGTGGGGATGATGGTCATGGTGAAGACGGTGGAGATAAGGAGTCCTCCCGCCAGGGCGATGGCCATTGGGGTGAAGAAGGAATTGTTGGCGAAAATCAGGGGCAGCAGTCCGAATATGGTTGTCACACTGCTCAGGATGATGGGACTCATCCGTTTTTCCACTGCCTCCTCCAAGGCTTCTCTGAGGTCCTTTCCTTTTCTCTCCCGGTTTATGTACTCGATCAGGAGGATGCCGTTGTTCACTACGATACCGAACAGACTGGCAATCCCCAAACCTACAGTGAATGTGAAGTTGGTACGTGTCAGATGCAGAAACAGGATCACCCCGATGAAAGACAAGGGGATTGTTCCAAGAATGATGAACGGTTGTCTGATCGAGTTGAACTGCAGCAGCAGAATTATGTAGACGATCACCAGTGCCACCAGACCGGCACCCACCAGACCGCTCAGATACTTGGAGGTGGTCCTTGAATCGCCACCGAATGAGAATTCGATGCCGCTGATCTGTACTTCCTCTTCAATATATTCCTCCAGCTTCTGCTGGATCTTGCTTACACCGTAACCTTCCTGCACCTCCGCTGAGATCATGGACAGGTTGCTCCTGTTGTAGCGCTCGGACGAGGAAATAGCCTTGCTCAAGGTGATGTCGGCTACCTGTTTAAGCAGTGTTTTCTCGCCAGTATAAGATGATTTCAGTCCTAGATTCTCCAGATTTTCCAGTGTATCGATATCCGATCTGAGATACAGGTCATACTCATGACCCGCGCTGCGGAATATACCGACTTGGCGACCGCTGATGGCGCTATTCACCTGATTTTGGACATCGTAGACCGTGAGTCCGTAGGTCATAGCCTGGTCCTCGTCGATCTGCAGGTTATACTCGTAGCGGTAGTCTTCCCGATCCAATCGTACGTTCCTGGTTCCTTGCGCATGGACCAGGTGTTGATAGACCATATCCGATGCTTGCCGGATCAGTTCCTGGTCTTCCCCCAGGACCCGAACCTCAATGGCCGAGCCAGGCATGTTGATCTCAAGAAGCCGGGTCGTGATGTGGCTTCCGGCTATGTTGTTTCGCAACATCTCGTCAATATAGGAGACCAGTTTTTCCCGGCTATTAAAGCGATCACTTTTGGAGAGATCGAAAGAGGCAAGGATCTGGGCGTTTTCCGGCCCTTGGCCCATGACTTCTTCGGTCATATAGAAACGCGGCAGTCCACCACCAGAGGTGGCAGTCACACTATCAATCTCCGCCATATCGGAGAGTAGCTTCAGGGTCAGATCCAGCGTTTCTTCCGTCTGGATCCGGTTGGCTGGCGGTTCGTTACTGATGTTCAAATAGACCAGATCTTTGTCTACATTGGGAAACATCTTTACGTCCAGCATCAGGATGCTGAGGATGCTGAGAAGCAGGACCGAAAGTGCCAACAGCAGTGTTCGCTTCGGTCGGTCAAGACTCCAGTCCAGCAGTTTTCGGTAACGGATCTTTATGAACGACAGATGGTCCTTCTTTGTCGTGGCAGGTATGAAGTAATGGGCCGCAATCGAGGGAACAACCAACATAGCAACCAGATAGGAACTGATCAGGGCCGCGATGACGACTACCGGCAGTGTCTTCACAAATTCACCGGCTTCCCCTGGCAGGGTGGTCAGGGGAGCAAAAGCCGCTATGGTCGTCAGAGTGGATGAGAACACCGGCATGGCCTGCTCTCTGGCCCCCAGCAGTGCTGCCTGTTCCGCCGGTATGCCGGTGTTCATATGCACTTGGATGGCATCTGCTACCACGATGGCGTTATCAACCAGGATGCCCAGAGAGATAATCAGGGCGGCAATTGATACCTGGTGCATTTCGAAGCGGACCAGGTACATGAACAGAAGACTCATGGCAATTGAAAGTGGCAGGGTGATGGAGACTACGACGGCGTTGCGTCTGCCCATGCCGACCAGCACAACCAGGATGACCAGTGCGATACCCTGAAGCAGGTTGATGATGAAATCCGTGACAGCATCGTCGACATCCTGCGGAAGATAGATGACAGACGTCGGTGTGATGGCCGCCGGCAGGCGGGATGAAAACTCATCCCAGACCGTTTCAACTTCCCGGCCGGACAGAACGATGTTTTGGTTGTCCTTGAAATATCCTGTTACCAGTACCGAACGTTCCAGATTGGTCTGGTATGTCTGCGCATCTTTCGGAATCTCGTAATATATCTGGGCCAGGTCTTTGAGACGTATCTGGTGGCCCGAATCCTCTGAGATGTAGACGATCATGTTCTCCAGATCCCGGATACCTGAAGAGCCTTCGATGCTGACATTGATCTTGCCCAACGTTTCATCTCCGATATCTCCAGGAGGGATGGATATGGTTTTTGCGCTGATCAGCTGGGACAGATCCTGCAAGCTGAGGGTATAGAGATCCAGCTTGTCCTGTTCTACCTCGACGACCAGATTCTTATCTGGTGCACCGATGACCTCGCAGGTCTTGATGGAATCGATACGGCTTATGCGCTCGCGTAAGGTCTCAGCGTAGTCGCTCAACTGGTCCAGATCATACTCCTCGCTGGAGATGGAAAATATGAAGTCGGTTGCCTCGGTGAGGTCGTTGTTGATCATAATGTCGCTTACACCGCTGGGCAACGTGCTGCGGATGGTGTCTATCTCATCACTGAGCTTTTCCCATTCCTGGTCATAGTCTACCTCATAGTTGAGCATGACCAGCACGATGCTCAAGTTATCCTTGGAATAGGATTTGATGAAGTCGATCCCGTCGATGCTGGCTACAGCATCTTCCAAGGGTTTGGTAACCAGATTCTCCACCTCACTGCTCGATGCACCAGGGTAGATGGCGATGATCTGGGTTGCAGGACTGGAAGTGTCGGGATTTTCCTGTTTCGGCAGATAGTAGTACGAGAATACTCCGCCGATGAGCAGAATCAAGGACAGGGCCAAAGTGATTTTCAGGTTGCTGATGAACCAGCTGATGATTCTACTCAATGGAATCACCGTCCTCATGCAGAGTGATCTTCATTCCGTTGTCCAAGAGACCATCGCCCCTGGTAATCAGGAGCTCATCCTGGTCCAGACCTTCGACGCGTACCAAGCGATCGTTGATTTCATGCAGGCTGATGGTTCTGCGCAATGCTCTGCCATCGCGTACTACATAGACGTAATCTTCGCCGTCATTTCGTATCTCATTGATATCCAGCCAGATACCGCTTGTCTGGTTCTTTTCCTGGGTGATCTTGGCGCTCTGCCCGACCAGACCCGGAACGGTGAGGGCTACTCTGACCTCATACGTTCTGCTGAGGGAATCCGGTAGACTGGCGACCTCAAGGATGGTGCCTTCTTCCTGGACATCACCGACTTCAACCTGCACGGTCTGCCCTTTTATGAAATTGGGTACATCGTCCACACTTACGCCGATGCCGATTTCCATCTCTCTGCTGTGCACGATGACGGCCGGATAGCCGGGACTGACTAGCTCTCCTTCTTCAAAGAACAGACCGCCGACGATGCCTTCGATGCTGGAGACCAGTATGGCGTCGTCCAATGTATCCTGGGCCAGGCGCAGCGAAGCCAAGGCTTGGCTGTAGGCCCGTCTGGACTGCTCATATTCCTTTTGGGAGATTTCGTAGTTCAGCTTTCCTTCATCGTAACGGCTCTTGGATATAGCGCCCTGTTGGTATAGGGATTCGAGGTCGGCATACAGATTTTCTGCATACTGAAGGGCCTCTTCCGCCTTTTGGCTCTCGAGTCCGGCCAGGTTAAGCTGGGCGCTACCGGCCGATTCGTTCAGCTGGTACTTTGTATCCTCCAATAGCATCAAGGGGTCGCCGGGATATACGTAGTCCCCGACACTGACCAGACGCTCCTGGAGCTCTCCACCTACCAGGAAGCTGTATTTTTTCAGTTCGCTAGGCTCGACAAATCCCAGATAGGTGAGCATCTGCGACTTGGTTTCAGTTTCGAGCATGCGTGTCTCCACCAAAACACTTTCTTCCTCATTGACTACTGTTGTCTGGCAGCCTGCCAGGATGAAGATGAGCAGGAGCAATAGAATCAGGTTAAGCTGCTTCCTGGTTTTCATCGGTTTAGGCCCCCTTTCAAGAGATAAAAATGGACGATTTCTGTTAGGGCTTCGGTAGGTTGTTCCTTTTCATGCTCGGCGGCATTCACGATGGATTCCAGAAATCCCGAGGCGATATATATGGGGAAGGTCGTTTCGGGATAGATCTGACGGAACAACCGCTCGAACCAGTGCAGAATCTTAAAACGCGAATCATCCGACAGACAGTGGCTTTCTTTCAGCAGGATAATCAACTCCTGGTGATAGCGGCCGAAGATTTTCTCCAGGTCCAATAATACGTCCTCGATGATCTTGCGGGCGTCCTTTTCTAGAATCTGTGCAAAATCCCGTTCTGCTGGGTCACTGGAGAGAGCGAATGTATGATTGGTCCTCTCGTCGATGATGTTGTTCAAAGCCTGATAGGCTTCCTGTACGGAAGCTTCGTACAGATGCTCTTTTCCTTCATAGTAGCGGTACAGGTTGCCGACGGTAATGCCGGCTTTGCTGGCGATACTCCTTAAAGTGGCCGCCTTGTAACCACGCTGGTAGAATTCACTCCTCGCTTCGAGAAGGATTTTATTTCGGATTTCTTCTTTTAGTACTTGTGCCATGTCGCACCTCCGTTATTACTCCATTAGTATACAGCTGTTCATTATTGAAGTGAAGTGAAATATGGTTACATGAGTAATTTTCTTAAAAAAAGAAAGCCCTACCGAAGTAGAGCTTTCGCGCATCATGCACTTTCGTAATAGATGTTCTCTTGGGGTATCTGCAGTTCGCGGAAGACATTCATGGTGGCGTCCACCATGGGTTTGGGGCCACACATGTAAATTTTTGCTGAAGTCAGGTCTTTCTTTTTCAGCACGTCGGTGACGAATCCTTTTTCCCCCGGATAGTCTTTTTCAAATGCGACCACGGGGATATATTCGAAATCCGTGTAATCGGACTCGATATCCTGAAATTCTTTCTTGTAGAGGAATTCATGTTCCCGGTTCACGCCGTAGATGAGGGATACCTTTTTCACATGACCCGCATCCTTCTTTAGATCGTGCAGGATGGGCAGGAACGGTGTGATACCGATACCACCAGCCACCAAAACAAGTTCTTCGCTCTTTTTGTCCACGATGAGTTCTCTGCCCATGGGGCCTTCTAGCTCTACCGTGTCGCCGATGGCGTAACCTTCTGAGATCAAGGTGGTGCCGTAACCATCGGGAACCTGCTTAACGGTCACCCGGATCTCTCCTTTTTCGGCATCGTAGCCGCTGATGGAGAAGGCCCGGAACATGGCAGTTTCCTCCGGCACCTTGACCAGGATGAACTGTCCGGCTTCGATGAACGTACACATAGGATCCTGCAAGCGGAAGGTGTATTCGGTTACGTCATGTGCAAGATCCACGATGTCGGCGATGTAGGCCGGCAGACTTTTTCGTTTTTCGTAACCGCTCAGGTCCACTTCGGCAGCGACAGATACAGCGTTTACCTCGCTCTTCAGTGAGAGGATCTGCGCCGGACAGTTGACCACGCAGGTAGAGCAGCGAATGCATTTCTCATGGTCAAACTGGTTCAATTCGTTGAACTCCTGATAGGGAGAGAGTTGCATGGGGCAGACCCGGGCGCATTTGCCGCACTTATGGCATAGGTCGGTTCTTTCGATGCTGACCCGCTCGTCCGTATGCTTCAGGTGACTGGAAAGTTTTCCAAGCCGGTAACCCAGTGTCTGTATGAAGCCCATGGGACAGAAATTGCACCAGGCTCTAGGTGCGAAGAGCACGCTAATAGTGCCGCCCAGGATCAGTACCATAAGGTAACTGGCAACGAATCCGAATCCTAGTTTGTCCAGGAAAGGTGTAGTGCCAAAAAGGGAAAAAGCCCGGATGACTTTCTTGCCAAGCATGATGCTGAAGAAAATGAAAAATCCCAGTCTCAACCACTTTGACTTAAATAGAGAGGGAATTTTCCTATTTAAACTGATCTTTAGGCTGATGCGGTCGTAAAAACTGCCGTGGGGACAGAAGTTGCCGCACCAGTAGCGTCCTTTGAAGATGGACAGGATGGTCAGAGCTAGGATGATGGGAATGACTACGAGCCCCAATTTGGGGACGAATAGTCCGCCGATGGCTACCAGAATGGTTAAGAGCCAGGCATTACGTCGGATGAATGTAAATGTTCTGTTTGTCTTGATGTTGAATGAAATCATAAGGTCCTCCTGTTATATACCTATACCCGGAAGGGGTATGACTATTAATAATTTAGCTTTATTTTTCACAAATGTCAATCCTTTAGAATTAATATTCTCCCGTTTGTGCGTTTGTGCGATAGAAGGTGCATTATGAAGAAAAACATTATTACTGTAAGGTTCAGATACCGACCTGTAAAATCTTGAATAATACAAGGGTTAGCCTCTTTTGTAGAGGAGGATATTAGAATAGGATGGCTTTAAAAGACGGTCATCCAAAAATATATGTATTATGTCCAAGGTATAGGGGATATCAAGATTATAGAAAATAGATGAGGTGTGGATGATGAATTGGAAACGCCTTATGGTAGTTACACACTGCCGATGCATGATGTGACTGAGTATATTGAATTGGTAGAAAATCCACAGGCCATTCAGCTTGTGCTAAAGCAGCTGGACAATGGAGTGAACCGGGAAAAATATCTGAGGAGTGTCGATATCGAGATTCTGAAGGACAGCAGCTCGTTTTGGATAATAGCTAGCGCCAATACGCCTGAGGATGCCTATCAGCGAGCTGCAGCCTGTATAGATGGTTATCTGGAAATAACGGACGTAGTCCATGGACGAATGATTACCGAATATTTCTACCATACGGCAGGGATAGACAGAAGGAATTGGCAGCCGCGATTCTGGCCAATACGGACTGATCAGGAATAACAGGGAACTGCTTGAGAAAACCGACAAGACATTCTTCTTGGAGAGTGCACTCCTGAGCCAAGCTGATTATGCCCTGTGGCAGGCTTCAAATGATAATGGCAGCATCAGCGATTTGGATAAGGATACTATCGTCAGCCAGCAACTGAATTCGGCCTACCAGCAAGTCCAGGATAAGATTACCATTCTTCAACTGCATGAAATCACCTTGACCAATGAGCTGGCGGAAGTCGATAAGGATCTTGAGGAACTGGGAGCGGAACTAGAGGCTTATGCACGTTACGATACTACTTTGTCCCAGGATGAGTTGAATGCGGACAGGATCCAAGTCAGCAAGAATCTGATATCGATTATCAATCAGCCGGAAATCAATAGCCAGAAAGTGAGTCCCAACAATACCATGAATCTGGCGAACGGCCTGATGCTGGACGTATTCGTGGCCCTCTTCAGATATTCTTGGCAGCAGGGATAGGAAGTAAAGCGTTATCTAGCATTGGAATGGATGGAAGAATGGCAAGATGATGGAATCTGGATGTCGTGCAAGTACGCGTACCTATGAGGTTTTTTACAGTTCACCCCGAATATATTGGTCTACAGTTTGTAGCTTGAGAAACCTGGTGCTACAATAAATGTAGGTGATTGATATATATATACGGATCGGTGAATCCCAGACGTGCAAAAAACATCATTATGACAACATTCGACTTTAACCGACCCTAGGGGTTGGTTTTTTTGTTTCGGTCTTTATCTTGGTGGCTTTGGGTGAGTGTGAGTGAAGAGGAGGCGTTAAAATGAAAAAGTTCAGAATTGTTGCATTGCTGCTGATTTTATCCCTGCTATTGATGCCGGGAGCGGCGCTGGCAGGAGAACCGGTAGGCTTGAAGTATGTTGCCCTGGGTGATTCTATTGCCTATGGCCATGGCGCCACGGAGTTTTCATCCTATTGGCCATCTTATGCAATCCCGCCAGGCATGAATGGTTATACGGACATGTTCAACAAGCATATGACTGAGATGTATGGGGTGGGCATGTATCACAACCTGTCATACCCTGGAGCTACCAGCACAATGCTGAGAGGCGCGCTGATGACAGTGGCTTACGATGTGTATTTGGATGATGCGGATGTTGTGACCATAAGCATTGGCGGCAATGACATTCTGGCGCCTGTCGTCACACTGGCAGGTACAATAGGTGTCGATCAGGCGTATCTAGTAGCGGCGACACCGAGAGAGGATTGGGATACAACTCTGCTATCGCATGTTTACAGTGCTGCGCTTGCTACGGAAACGGCACTGACGAACAACATGGGGGCGTTTGCAGGCAACTGGGGAGACATTATTGGTGCTGTTTATGCCAAGAGCGATGCTGCAGTCATCTATGTGAACAACCTGTACAATCCGTTCCTGGACGATGAAGTTCTATACGCTTTTGCAGAACAGTTCATATCACCTATCAATGATATCATCGAAAATCCAGTAGCTATAGGAATATATGGATACCAGGTGGTAGATGTGAAAGGTGTATTCGATGAAATTGGGGACAAGAATAATCCATTGGTACATGATTTGACGGATTTGACTGTAGCGCTGCACCCAACCGATCGAGGCTATAAGACTATCAGTAGACTGCATAAGAAACTGTTGCAGTAGTCCACGGTTTTCATACCGATGTTGACATAATTGGTTATTATCTTGATTAAGTAGAATTTATAACAAAAGCCGGCCACGAACCTAGAGATTTGCGGCCGGCTTTCGTATGTTCTGATAAGGCCATCCCCAGTCCCATGCTCATACCACCGAACACCTGGCCCTCAGCCAGCACCGGATTAAGAATGGTCCCGCTGTCATGGATGTTGGCGATATCCAAGATCTCGACCCGCCCAGTCCCCATGTCCACTTCCACTACCGTGACTCCGTAAGCGATGGCATTGTTGCGCACCAATTGGGTTATATCGCTGCTGATCCCCTTACCGTGGTCCAGATGGTAGTAGGCGCTGCCCAGGGACAGGGAATGGGAGCTGGCAATCATGCTGAACCATGCCAGAATGCCAGTTGGAAAGAAATAATGAGATTTGGCGCATATTCCATTTTCTGCCGTGGTGCGCCAGTATTTCCCTAATTGTGTGGATATTAGTCAGTCCGGCACAGAATGCGCTAGCCAGAATTAACGGTTATGGTAGAATATATGAGGACATAATTTATGGTGCGGGTTGTATGTGAAGGTGAGTAAGAGATGAAACTACTGATTATTTGTAACCGACATCCATATCCACCAGAAAAAGGTGACCAGCTGATCTCATATGAGCAGATTCGGCACCTGGTCAAAAGGCACCAGGTTTATTTGGTGTGCTTCGAACCGGCAAAGAAATCGGGTGATACGGAAGCGTTTGAAACAGCGCTAGCCGGCCGATGTTATCTTAAGGCCAGACGGTTCAGCGGCTTGTTCGGGGCTCTTAAGAGTCTGGTCAATGGAAAACCTGTACAGGTCAACATGTATAGCACCGGAGGAAACCAGGGACGGGTCTGGGACTATGTGAACCAGGTGAACCCGGATATGATTATCGTGCAGACCATCCGCATGGCTGAATATGCCAAGGGCATGGAACGGAAGAAGATCTTGGATATGATCGATTTGATGTCCCTCAATATGCACAGAAGGGCAGAACATGAACCGGCTCCCATCGCGCGCATCCTTCGCTGGGAGAGCCGGTTGCTTAAACGATACGAGGCCCAGATGCATAAGGAATATGATCGATTGGTACTGGTCTCTGCGGATGATGTATTGCATTCTGACTTGTCTGCGGTAGCTGTCAATCCGAACGGAACCTACATCACTAAGGACCTGATTACCGCACATCTGCCGGTTGAGAAAGAAAATATGATATTGTTTCAAGGCAATATGAACTACTATCCCAATATTGAAGCGGTCCTCTCATTCGCCAAGGATATCTGGCCGGAACTACGGAAGAGATACCCGGAGTACCGATTCGTGGTAGCTGGGCGCAATCCGCATGCCAGCATCAGGAAACTGGGGAATGAGCCAGGCATATCTGTGCTGGGTGAAGTGGAGGACATGGTCTCTTTACTACTCAAGGCCCGCGTGGGGGTATATCTGATGCGCTCCGGAACCGGCATGCAGAACAAGATTCTTGAAGCACTGGCCTGTGATCTTCCAGTAGTCAGTACGGAGATAGGGGCGGCCGGTATGGGACCGGAATTAAGAGAATTGTTGCATATCCGGGACGAAAAAACTGAGATTCTGGACGTGATGTATGATTTGATTGGGCGCTCTGAAAAAGGAGAATTCGAAGTCTGCCCGGAACACAATCAGGTTCTGACAGACTATTCGTGGGAACGCAATGTGACAAGACTGGAAGACATACTTAATAAGGCGCGGGAGGTTGAACGATGAAGATCGGTGTGAACTGTCTGACACTTAATGATGAATATGCCGGTCTTGGGATCTACACGGTGAACTTGCTGAATCATCTGGCCAAGGTTACAGAGCATGAATTCCATATTTTCAGCGCCAGGCCGGATATCGCCAGGGAGTTGTTATCTGACTCGTTCTCCATCGAAGAGATACGCATGAAAGATACACGCCTGTCCCGGACCTTCGCCGAACAGGTGGCCATTCCCAGAAAAGCCAGGAAACTGGAGTTGGATGTGATGTTCACGCCGGCATTCTATATGCCGCTGTTCACATCCTGCTATTCGTTGGTGACCATCCATGATCTAATCCACAAGACCTATCCTTCGGATGTGTCCATAAAAACCCAGCTGATCATGAGCCTGTTCCTGGATCAAAGCATCAAAAGGGCTGACCGGATCATTGCGGTGTCTGACTGTACCCGGAGGGACATCAGCAAATACTTGGGCAGGACAGAAGGAATCGATGTGATCCATGAGGGTCTGGGCAACCTGATCAGCAGCAAACAGGTCAAGCCAGACTACATGGGAGTCTCGGATCGTTTTGCTCTGATTGTCGGATCCATGATGCCCAGAAAGAACATCTTGGGCATGTTAGCGGCCTACCATGCGCTAAAGGACAAGAAAGGTTTGAAACTTGTCATAGTAGGACATAAAGGGGATGCGTGGCCAAAAGTACAGAAATATGTGATGGACCATAATTTATCCTCAGAAGTGATAATTGGAGGCTACATAAGCGACGAAGAGCTTAATTGGCTGTATGCCCACGCCAGGATGCTATTATATTGCTCCTTTTACGAGGGCTTCGGTTTTCCACCGCTGGAGGCCATGAGAAATGGAGTACCGGTAGTCGCATCGAACCGTTCCAGCATACCGGAAATCGTAGGGGATGCGGCACTATTAGTGGAACCGGATAGCATTATACAGATTTCAATGGCCATCGCAAAGTTGGATGGCGATGAACCGACTAGAAATCAACTGATTGACGCAGGCAGAGAAAGAGCTCAGATGTTCAGTTGGGAAAAGACGGCGAGGCAGACGGAGCAGCTATTGAAGCAGATCGAAGAGGAGCTTAGCAGATGAGAATCGGAATCAATGCATTAACATTATCTGACAACAATTCAGGCATCGGCAACTACACACTGAACTTGATCAACAGGCTGGCTGAGAACCTGGAGGATAATCTGGTTGTATATGCGAGCTGCAAGGAGAGGATCAGGTCTTTGATCGATGAGAGGGTGGAAATCGTGGACTTTCCCTCGGCGGGGAAAAACAAGTATGCCCGCATCATGGTGGAACAGCTGTTGCTGCCAGGGCATATCCGCCGGGATAAACTGGACCTGTTGTTTTCTCCGGCCTTCACCATGCCCCTTTTCTCTAGTGCAAGGAATGTTGTAACCGTGCATGATCTGGCCTATAAGATCTATCCTGAGGGAAGTGCGCTTCTATCCAGAATCTATATGCGCCTCATATTCGATGGCAGCATCAGGAAGGCCGATCATATCCTAACGGTTTCCGACGCCACCAAGAGGGACTTGTTGCGCTTCTTTCCGGACATCAAGGGGGCGACAACGACCCACCTGGGTACTATCGAGTACGGATTGAAAGAGAAAGAACGACCGAGATTTCTGGAAGAGGGGGAACCGTTCTTGCTGGTAGTAGGCACCATCACTCCGAGAAAGAACGTACTTGGAATAATACAGGCCTTCCAGTCCGTTAGGGACCAGGTGGATGCAAGATTAGTCTTTTCCGGTGGGTTCGCCTACCAGTCGGACGAGGTGCATGATTATATCCGGGAGCAAGGTCTTGGCGACCGGGTGGTCCTGGCGGGATACCTGAGCGATGAGGAACTCGCATACTGTTACAGCCAGGCCCGGATGCTGCTCTATTGTTCCTTTTACGAAGGGTTCGGACTACCACCATTGGAAGCCATGCAGGCGGACACGCCGGTCATCGCTTCCAATGTCTCATCCATTCCAGAAGTGGTTGGGGATGCGGCGCTCTTGATCGATCCGCATAAGACTGGGCAGATCGCAGAGGCCATCGTCCGGTTGGACGGGGATGATGAACTGAGAAGGACTTTGGTTGAAAAGGGGCGTGAGCGATGCAAAAGCTTCCGTTGGGAGGATACGGCAAGTCAGACCAGAGATGTGTTCAGGGAAACGGTGGAACGAGTATGATCGGAATTGACGGTTCATTCATAACCAAGGACTATGCAGGAGGCAAAGAACAGGTTCTGTTCAACTTGCTTAAGGGAATCAGGGACTTGGGGCGGTTGCAGGAGGTTGTGGTCTTCGGATCTGAGTCCGCAGCAGAGAAATTCAGAGCGATATCTCCAGATATCCATTATATCAGTGTTGGGATGATCGATCGGGTGTATCGTCTGATCGGACGAAGGATGGTATCCGGAATGCTCTTTAGAACCTTTCGTCTACCCGCAATGGTTAGAAAATACGGATTGACCAGCCTGCTATTCCCGGTGGCCTACACCGGGTTTGCCCGCTTTAAGATAAAGACTTTGGTGATTCCCCATGATATCCAGTTCAAGTCCAATCCAGGAATTTACAAAGCATATGAGCGGAGTATCTTCAATTTCCTATATGGTTTTGATTTCAGGACGAGAAGGCGCATTGTTGCCATATCTGATTACGACAAGGGTGAAGTAAGCAAGTACTATCCCTCTTGTGCAGAAAAAATAGTAAGGATCCACAATCCCGTGATTTTCGAGAAGAGACAGGTAGATGAAGATAAGAGACCGATGGAGCAGGCCTATATCTTCGCCAACAATCTGGCCTATATCCACAAAAATCTGGGAACGTTGCTGCAGGCCTTTGACAGTGTCAAAGACCAAGTGAAGCATGATCTGGTCATTGCTGGAAGTATATATAAGGGAGACCAAGAGGCAACAGAGCTGATGGGCAAGTTGGTGGATGAAGGAAGACTAATTCTGACCGGTTATCTGCCCAAAGGGGAATTTGACCTGTGGTTGGAGCATGCTGATCTGCTGGTCAATCCATCCTCCTTCGAGGGATTCGGACTGTCCGCAGTCGAAGGGATGTATGCCCAGGTACCTTGTCTGGTCGCCGATAATTCTGCTGTTCGGGAAGTCACACTGGGGCGGGCGGATTATTATGCACCCGCTACTGATGCCGATCAGCTTGGACGGAAGATAGCAGAGATCCTCGCAAGATCCAAGGATGATGTGTATCTTGCCAGGAGCAGCGAACTTATACAGAACAAATACAGCTATCTCAAGATAGCTGAGGACTACTTGGAGCAATTGAGCTAGGGGAAAAGCATGAACTCAGATCGCATGATAAAAACTACAATATGGCTGATGATCATCACTGGTTGCAGCAAGCTGATCGGTTTCCTAAGGGAAATCCTGATCGCCTACCGATTCGGATCGGATATGGGTACGGACGCCTTCTTTATATCTAGAAGCATCTATGGTGTCATATTCGCCTTGGCAGGAGCAGGATTGGGCTTTGCCATCATACCGATGCTCTCACGTATCCGGGAGGAAAAACCGGGTGAAGAGGAAGGTTATATCCACAGCATCTCTGTGGTCTTTCTTTTGGTGTCCGTGTTCTTAATAGGTTTATCCTATCTGTTTGCAGAACCGTTGGTGCGACTGTTTGCCATCGGATTCAGCGGGGAACAGCTGAACCTGGCGGTGCGGTTCGTGCGTCTGGGTTTGCCGGTCATCGCCTTATATTTCATCTATTCAATCTACGAAGCTTTCAACCATTCCAAGAATCGCTTTTATGTGGTGGCCTTCGGTGGATTTGCTCTTAACCTGCCGATCATCGTCTATCTGTTGTTCTTTTATAAGCATGCGGGTCTTTTTGGACTGGTTGTAAGTATGACGACAGGCTATGCGCTTCGGTCCCTGTTGGTCTATCTACCGGTGAAAACCTGGGGAGCCAGAAGGGGACCCATCGCTAATTACAAGCCTTATCTCCTCGGAACGCTCTCGCTGATGATTCCCATCATGCTGACTACCATTATTTCGAATATCAACCATGTCATCGATCGAAATCTGGCGTCTACCCTAGCGGAAGGCAGCATATCCGCACTGAATTATTCGGCGACCACCAAGGACGCTTTCATGGGTCTGTTCATCGTGAGCATGGTCACTGTGATCTACCCTTCCTTTACCGAATGGGTGGTTAAGAAAGACTGGCCCAGGGTGCGTAGGATGTTTACCTACTCTGTTAGTATGATCTTCCTGATTACCATCCCGGCGACAGCGGGAATCATGCTTCTCAACCGGGAAATCGTCGAAATCATATTCATGCGCGGGGCCTTTGAGCTGCGCGATGTGCTGATGACCTCA
>DAOUPV010000060.1 GCA_030625965.1 Clostridia bacterium | reverse complement strand
CTGGAGGGGGCCTGCTGGAAGGCGAGTCCGTCCTGGATGGCGCTGTGCGCGAGGTCTTCGAGGAGACCGGTCTTACGACCGAACCCGAGCGCATCATCTACATACGCCAGTTCGTGGAGGATGAACGGAATTACCACAATCTGGAGACCTACGTGCTACTCAGGAAAACCGGTGGCGAGCTCGCCAAGGGCTACGACCCGGAGGAGGAGACCCAGTACATCCAGGATGTGGGATACTATACCAGAGACCAGCTCTTGGAGAGCAACTTGACCATCCATCCGGCCTGGTTACTGGATGGATTCTGGCAGGACAAACAGTTGGATTTTCCGGTGAGCAGTCTGTATCAGGGGATGGCCAACGTGGATGAGGAGGTAAGATGATGGATAAGATCAAAATGGAAGAAATCGACAACAAAATCAATGAGGCAAGCAAGGAAGGACGGATCAGCTGCAAGGTGGCCCAGGGTATCGGCGATGAGCTTTCTGTTTCATATATAGAAGTAGGCGAGCGTTGCAAGGAACTGGGTATTAAGATTACTGCCTGTCAGCTGGGCTGTTTTTAGGTGATGAGATGAAAGAATTATTTAATCTGACCTCCATTCCGGAGGCCAGACGTATATTACAAGAAGTTTTCAGACCGGAATTAAAAGTGGAAATGGTCAGTTTGGACGAAGGAATGGGACGCATCGCGGCCCAGGACATCCACGCGGTGGAACAGGTGCCCAATTTTAGCCGTTCCACCAAAGACGGTTACGCATTGAATGCCAAGGACACGTATGGTGCCTCGGAAGCCCTACCGGGATTGCTGGGTCTGCGGGAAGAAATCCTGATGGGTGAGGAGACGACCTTCACCCTCGCCAAGGGACAGGCTGCCTACATTCCCACTGGAGGCATGTTGCCCGAAGGGGCCGATGCTGTACTGATGATCGAATATGCGGATCTGCTCTCGGATGACGAGCTGTTGGCTTTCAAGGAAGTGGCCTCTGGTGAGAATGTGGTCAGAAAAGGCGAGGACGTAGAGGTGGGTGACCTGTTGGTCCCCGCGGGCAAACGTCTGAGACCCCAAGAGTTGGGTCTTCTGGCCAGCCAGGGTATCGTGGAGATTCCCGTCTACGAGCGCTTCCGTGTGGGTATCCTGTCCACGGGCAACGAGATTGTGGCCCCGGAGGACACACCCAAGATGGGTGAGATCCGTGATGTGAACAGCTATATCCTGAGGGGCGAGGTCAGAAGCACTGGTGCTGTGGCCAAGATATATCCGGTGGCCAGAGACGAGTACCAGCATCTATATGATCTGGTGGCCTTGGCTTATGAAGAAAACCATATGGTGCTGATCTCGGGCGGAAGCTCGGTGGGTACCCGTGACTATTGTCTCAAGGTACTGAAAGATCTGACCGGGGCGGAGCCCTTGTTCCACGGTATTCCCCTGAAACCGGGTAAACCGGCACTAGGTGCGGCCAAGGATGGAAAGGTGCTGCTGGGTTTACCGGGCCATCCCGTATCCTCCAGGACAGTATTCGATGTATTGGGGAAACCTCTTCTCAGGACGGAAGCTGAGAACCTTTGGCAGAGCACCGTGCAGGGTGTGCTGACACGCAACGTGCCTTCGGAGGCCGGGCGTGACGACCACATCAAGGTACAGGTGCGAAAAGAGAACGGCGAAATCGTGGTCCGTCCCCTACTCGGCGTGTCGGGCATCGTCAGCCTTCTGACCGAAGGAGACGGAGAAATCATCATTCCGGCCGGAACTGAAGGTTTTCCTGAAGGCAAACAAGTAACCGTATATCTATATTAGAAGGAGCAGACTGTGGCAAGAAGAATCTATTTGGAAAACATAGAATTGGATGAGGCCAGGAAGCGTTGGTTCGCTAGGTTGGAAGAAACCGGTGCTCTTGCGCTGCCAGAGGAGTCCGTTGACGTACGTACGTCAGTCGGGCGTATTACCGCTCAGGCCGTTTTGGCCAAGCGGCATTCACCCCATTTTTTGGCCTCAGCCATGGACGGTATCGCGGTTTCTGCCGCGGATACTTTGTCGGCCCGGGACAACAGTCCGGTGCGCTTGGCTGAAGGTATCCAGTATCATGAGGTGGACACGGGCGATCCACTGCCGGAGGGTATGAACGCTGTCATCATGAGTGAGGAAGTGCATTATCCCGAGCCGGGTACGGCGGAGATCGTGTGTCCGGCCACTCCCTGGCAGCATGTGCGGCCGGTGGGTGAGGATCTGACGGCCACCGAGATGATCGTGCCTGTGAATCACCGGATCGGACCGTACGATCTGGGTGGATTCCTGGCCGGTGGTATTTTCACACTGCCTGTGCGCAAGCGTCCTCTTGTAGCCATCATCCCTACCGGCACAGAAATCAAGAAAGCAGAGAGCAATCTTGAGGCGGGTGATCTGGTGGAGTACAATTCAGCCATCTTTTCGGCGCTGCTTGCGTCTTGGGGAGCCGTTCCTGCAGTGCAGGATATCGTGATAGACGACCTGGAACATATCAAGCAGGCGCTACTTACAGCTGCGGAAACCCATGACGCGGTCATCATCAATGCCGGATCTTCGGCCGGGCGGGAGGATTTCACCCACCAGGCCATCGAGGAACTGGGCGAAGTGACGGTCCATGGACTGGCGGTCAAGCCGGGCAAACCGGCACTGCTGGGACTGATCGGGTCCACACCGGTCGTAGGCTTGCCTGGCTATCCGGTATCGGCCACGCTGGATTGTGAGATCCTGGTGCGCCCCTTGATGGAAGCCATGCAGCAGACCAGCTTGCCACCCAAGGAGACAATCAAGGCTAGTATCTCGCGTACCACAAATTCCAGCGGCGGCAGTAAGGAGTATATCCGGGTCACGCTGGGCCAGGTAGGTGACAAGATGGTAGCCACACCCATATCTAGAGGCGCTGGTGTCATCAGCTCCCTGATCAAGGCAGACGGCTTGCTGATCGTACCGGAGAACCTGGAAGGTTACCAGGCCGGAGAAGAAGTTGAGATCGAGCTGATCAAGGAAAAGAGTGCGATACAAAAGAACATCATATCCATCGGGAGCCATGATCTGACCCAGGACCAACTGGGGTCCTGCATCCGCAGTGTGCATCCGGATATCCGCTTGTCCTCGGCAAATACCGGAAGTTTTGGCGGCCTGATGGCCATGCGCCGGGGCGAGACCCATATCGCCGGTATACATCTGTTGGATGAGAATACCGGGGAGTACAACGAGTCCTACGTAAAAAAATATCTGCCGGGTGAAGACCTGGTATTGATGAACCTGGTCTACCGGCAGCAGGGATTGCTAGTGGAGCAGGGGAATCCCCAGGAAATCAAAGGCATTGAAGACATGATGAGCCGGAGACTGAGCTATGTCAATCGCCAGAAGGGTAGCGGTACCCGCATCCTTCTGGACCATATATTGAAGCAAGAAGGACTGGAGCCTGAAAAACTGCTCGGGTATGATTTGGAGGAGTACACACATCTGGGTGTGGGAACGGCCATACTGGCTGGACAGGCCGCGGGTGGACTGGGAATCTATAGCGCCGCCAAATCGCTGGGACTGGGTTTCCTGCCACTGTATGAGGAACGCTACGACCTGTTGATGCGAGGAGACTTCTTCCGTTCGGAAGAAGGGCAAGCACTGCTAGAAGCTGTCTCGTCAGATTCGTTTGCCACAAAGGTAGAAGAATTGGGCGGGTACAGCCTGAGGGACACAGGAAAAATCTGGATGGAAACCAGGAGACAGGAACAGGAATCATGAAAGACAACTACCAAAGAGAAATAGACTATCTGCGTATCGCAGTCACTGACCGCTGTAACCTGCGCTGCACCTACTGCATGCCGGAAGAAGGTATCGAACCTAAGAGACATGAGGAGATCCTCTCTATGGAGGAGATTATCCGTCTGGTGCGTATCCTGGCGGGTGAAGGAATCCGCAAGGTTCGGCTTACCGGTGGCGAGCCGCTGGTAAGGAAGAACATTGAAGCATTGATTCGGGGAATCCGGGCAGTGGACGGCATTGAGGAAATCAGTCTGACCACCAACGGTATCCTGCTGGAGAAGATGGCGGTGAGCCTGAAGGAAGCCGGACTGGACCGGGCCAACGTGTCTCTGGATACCTTGAAAGCGGACAAGTATCACGAAATCACCCGCCTGGGAGAACTGGATAAGGTGCTCCGGGGTATCCGGGCGGCCAAGAAGGCCGGCCTCAATCCGGTCAAGGTCAACGCGGTGGCCATACGGGGATTCAATGAGGACGAGCTGATCGACTTCGCCCGGTTCGCCATCGAAGAGAAACTGCACGTACGCTTCATCGAGCTGATGCCGGTGGGAGAATCCTCGGAAACCGGGGAATCCTACATCAGCATGGAGGAGATCCTTTCGACTATTGGGAAAGCCTATGAGCTGGAGGAAATACCTAGAGGACCCAAGGCTGGCCCATCAAGGGACTTTGAGATCAAGGGTACGGAGGGGCGCATCGGTGTGATCGCAGCCCTGACCAATCATTTCTGTTCTGACTGCAACCGCATGCGGCTTACAGCCGACGGTAAATTCAGGCCCTGCCTGTTCGCCAGTACGGAGTTTGATATACGTGAAGTGCTGAGAAGTGGTGCAGATGATGGAGAAATCCGGGAATTCTACCATGAGGTGCTGAGGCACAAGCCCAAGGAGCACCGCATGACCTATGAGAAGTATGAGTGCCAGGACCGTCGCATGTCCCAGATCGGAGGCTAAAAAATGAAAAAGAACCTATCCCATTTGGATCAGGAAGGAAACGCCTACATGGTGGATGTGGGCGGAAAAGCGGAAACTGAGCGCGTGGCTACGGCCAAAGGCGAGATCTATATGAATGAGGAAATTATCAGCCGCATCCTGTCGGCGGACATCCCAAAGGGGGACGTGCTGTCGGTGGGACGCATCGCGGGTATCATGGGCGCCAAGAAGACATCGGAGCTGATTCCCATGTGCCATCCCATGCTCATCACCTCGGCCAAGGTAGACCTCAGTGTCAATGCGGAAAAGAACTGCATTGAAGCGACGGGTACGGTTAAGACCAAAGGCGTGACCGGTGTGGAGATGGAGGCGTTGACCGCAGTGTCGGTGGCCCTCTTGGCCATCTACGACATGTGCAAGGCGATCGACAAGTCTATGGAAATCGGACGCATCCGACTGATGAAGAAGACCGGCGGTAAGTCGGGTACTTATGAACGAGAGGGAGAGTAGTAGATATGGCAATCGTCAAAGCGGTGTGCGTAAGCGAGAAGAAGGGCACCAAGAAGAAACCTGTGGAGAAGATCGAGCTTAGGATCGACCATGGTGTGGTCGGTGACGCCCATGCAGGCGACTGGCACCGTCAGGTGAGTCTGTTGGGAGAGGAATCCATCGATAAGATGCGGGGCAAGGGTCTTGAGCTGAAGCATGGGGATTTTGCCGAGAACGTGGTTACCGAGGGTATCGTACTGTTCACCTTGCCGGTGGGCACCAAGTTGAAGCTGGGTGAGGTCATCGGGGAAGTAACCCAGATCGGTAAGAAATGTCATACGGGCTGTGAAATCGCACAGCAGGTGGGCACCTGCATCATGCCCAAGGAAGGCATCTTTATCAAGATTTTGAAACCCGGAACATTGCAGGCCGGAGAAACCATCGAGGTCATCAATGATTAAGATAGGCATCATCACGGCCAGCGACAAAGGTTCACAGGGATTGAGAGAAGACCTGTCCTCTGGAGTCATCAGAGAGAAGACTGCGGAAATTGGAGAAGTGCTAAAATATCTGATGGTTCCGGATGAAAAGGAAGCTCTAATCGGTGCCATGCGGGACTGCATGGAAGCCGGTGTGGAACTTTTGCTCACCACCGGTGGGACCGGATTTTCCAAGCGGGATGTGACACCCGAGGCCACACTGGCCGTGGTGGAACGTCTGACTCCGGGTATTTCGGAAGCCATGCGCGCGGCCAGCATGAAGATTACCAACCGGGCCATGCTCAGCCGGGCTGTGGCGGGCATCACCGGAAACACCTTGATCGTCAACCTGCCGGGCAGTCCCAAGGCCTGCGCAGAATGTCTGGATGTGATCCTGCCCGCGCTGCCGCACGGACTGGAAATCCTCAAAGGCGAAGCCGTGGAGTGCGCCAGATAGCTTAAAGAGCAAAAAAGGTCAGAAAATATCAAAAAGTGAGGAAAAGGGCTTGATTTTCTCTCATTTGTTGATACTATAGATTTAGTGATTAGCACTCTTCATGAAAGAGTGCTAATAAATTCAATCAAGGAGGATTCGATATGAGTTTGAGACCATTGGGTGATAAGATCATCCTGAAAGTAGTTGAAACTGAAGAAAAGACGGCGAGCGGCATCGTGCTCCCCGATTCTGCCCAAGAGAAATCCCAGGAAGCGGAAGTTGTGGCTGCAGGCCCAGGTAGAGAGATTGACAACGTCAAAGAATTGATGGAAGTCAGTGTTGGAGACCGCATCCTGTTCAGCAAGTATTCTGGTACCGAGATCAAGTATGATGGCCAGGAATTCCTGGTAATCAGCCAAAGAGAAGTATTAGCCGTCATCGAGTAGTAGGCTTGGACTGAAAGAATAAAGGAGATTAAGTCATGGCAAAAGAATTGAAATTTGCAGACGACGCGAGAAGAAGCCTGGAAGCAGGCGTCGACGCGTTGGCTGAAGCAGTAAAAGTAACCTTAGGCCCCAAAGGCAGAAACGTAGTTCTAGAGAAGAAATACGGTTCACCCCTGATCACCAACGATGGTGTGACCATCGCTAAAGAGATCGAATTGCCTGATGCATTCGAGAACATGGGTGCCAAGCTGGTTAAAGAAGTAGCAACCAAGACAAACGACGTTGCCGGTGACGGAACCACCACCGCAACTGTTTTGGCCCAAGCTATCATCAAGGAAGGCCTGAGAAATATCACTGCAGGCGCCAACCCCATGATCGTTAAAAAGGGCATTGAGAAAGCTGTTGTCGCTGCTGTAGCAGACATCAAGGCAGGCAGCAAGCAAGTCATCAACCAAGAAGAAATCGCTCAGGTAGCCTCCATCTCCGCCAATGATTCCGAAATCGGCGAGCTGATCGCTGCCGCTATGGACAAAGTAGGCAAAGACGGCGTAATCACCGTTGAAGAGTCTCAGTCCTTGGATACCGAGCTTGAAGTTGTAGAAGGTATGCAGTTTGACCGCGGATACCTCTCACCTTACATGGTAACCGACGCAGAGAAAATGGTCGCCGGCTTGGATAATCCTTATATCCTGCTGACCGACAAGAAAATCAGCAACATTGCTGAGCTTCTGCCTTTGCTGGAGAAAGTTGTTCAGACCGGCAAGGCCCTGCTAATCATCGCTGAAGACGTTGAAGCAGAAGCGTTGGCTACACTGGTTGTCAACAAGCTGAGAGGCACTATGAACTGTGTTGCTGTTAAAGCTCCCGCTTTCGGCGACCGCAGAAAAGCCATGCTGCAGGATCTCGCCATCGTAACCGGTGGACAAGTGATTTCCGACGAGCTGGGCCTGAAACTGGATACCGCTACCCTGGATATGCTGGGTACTGCCAGACAGGTGAACATCACTAAAGAAGTTACCGTAATCGTAGAAGGAAAAGGTGCTCCCGAGGACCTGGATGCACGTGTGAAGCAGATCCGCAATGAGTACGAAGCTTCCACTTCCGATTTCGACAAAGAGAAACTGCAGGAGCGTCTGGCCAAACTGTCCGGCGGCGTAGCAGTAATCAAAGTCGGTGCAGCTACCGAAACCGAGCTGAAAGAGAAGAAACTACGTATCGAAGATGCATTGGCCGCTACTAAAGCAGCCGTTGAAGAAGGTATCGTAGCCGGTGGTGGTGTCGCATTGATTGACGCCATTGATGCCGTAGCCGCTCTGTCCGAGGAAGGCGACGTACAAACCGGTATCAACATCGTGAAGCGTGCGTTGGAAGAGCCGACCCGTCAAATCGCTAAGAATGCCGGTGCGGAAGGTTCCGTAGTTGTCAGCGCTGTTATCGGTGCTGAGCGCGGCATGGGCTACAACGCTCTGACCGGTCAGATAGTGGACATGATCGCCAGCGGTATCGTTGATCCCGCCAAGGTAACCAGAAGTGCTCTGCAGAATGCAGGATCCATCGCAGCTCTGCTGCTGACCACCGAATCTTTGGTGGCAGATATTCCGGAAGAAAGTGCAGCACCAGGCGGAATGCCAGGCGGCATGGGCGGAATGCCGATGATGTAAGCTCATATTGAGTGTTAGAGGAAGGCTTAGGCCTTCCTCTTTTTTTATCTTATGCCCAAAAAAGTTCTGGACGGAAAAGTTCCGTTATATTATATTAAGTATAACGGAGGACGAAATCATGGGAATTAGAGATAACAATATACTGAGCCGGGCTTACGAGGAAGCGGCACCTTATCTGGAAGGAAGAACCGTTCAGGACCTGCGAATCGGACTGAGCATCGTGGGACTGGAGCTGGATAACGGGGAATTAGGGTCAAGCTATGTACTCAGAGAGGAACTCTCAGGTTGTTTGGACGGGATCTTCTCAGACAATCTGGGGCTTTTGGGCATGGATGCTCTCGAGATTGGCCGTTGGGCCACGGAGAAAACCCATATACTGAAGCGGGCCATGGGCATCGCCGCTCTGAATGCCGGTGCACGGACCTATCTGGAGGAGAAAAATCTTCTGGGGAATCTGGATGTGTTCTCCCTGATTAGGCCGGATGATACGATTGGCATGGTGGGTTACCTGGGACCGGTTGTGAAGCAGGTGCGCAAGATGGGGCTTACCTTACATGCGTTCGACAAGGGCCATGCGGGACAGCCCGGTGTGGAACCGCTGGACCAGATGACGGAGATGCTGCCCAAGTGCCCGTTGGTCTTCCTGTCAGGAACGACCCTCATCAACAACAGCATCGAAGAGCTGCTGGAAATCTGCGCAAACGCACGAGAAATTATCCTGATCGGATCCACCACGCTGCCTTATCTGGAGGCATACCGGGATACGCGGGTCAGTGTGATTGCCGGTACGCTTTGGAAGACAGACCTTGCCGAGGATTTCAAGAAAATCGTATCGCTGGCGGGCGGTATCCCCACGCTGAGACCCTGCAGCCAGAAGTTCGCCTACCGCAACCCGGCGCGTCGTTAGGGCTTGAAATATCGCTGTCTACCCGCTATAATTGGGATCAGAAAAATCATACTCACTTCGAGTCCTTGCCTCCTACGGAATATTCTAGGGAGCCTGGACCGTTAGGGTTAAGAGGGAAACGTCTTAGCCTCCCCCTTTGGAAAGAAGTGTTAGAAGCGCAGACACCCTGCTTCTTTCCTGGAGCAGGTTTTTCTATTCCCGGATTCGGTCCGGGTACCCAGTAAAAGGAAGCCTCCACCCAGGCTTCCTTTTTTGTTTACCAGTAATCGATTTTTTCTGTATACTAAAGTGAGAATCGTGTATTGGACGGAAGTGGGTTGAGTATGGAAATGGAACTGACAAAGGAATTGGAATGTTTAATTGAAACAGCCATAACGGCCGGCGAGCAGGTGATGAAGGTCTATGAGACCGACTTCGAGGTTTGCTACAAGGAGGACAAGTCACCAGTGACCTTGGCTGATGAGAGGGCGGACCGGCTCATCACACGTCTGTTGGCACATCATTTTCCGGAATACGGCATACTCTCCGAAGAGAATGTGATCAACCAGCAGACCTATGGTAAGAGGGACTGCTTCATCGTGGATCCCATTGATGGGACCAGGGAATTCGTCAAGAGAAACGGCCAGTTCGGGGTGAACATAGCACTGAGCCGGGAGCAGGAGACGGTGCTGGGCGTGATCTATATCCCGACCGAGCGAACCATCTATTTCGCTACCAAGGGGGAAGGTGCCTACAAAGCCCAAGTGGACGAGTCGGGGACCCTTAGGTCTGTACGAACCATCCGGGTATCCGGACGCACCAAAGACCTGATTGTGACCATGAGCCACCCCTATGGCGGGAAATCCTTGAAGAAGCTGTTGGCGGACAATGAACGGCACATCGGGGGATACCACTATATCGGTAGTTCCATCAAGGGCTGTCTGGTGGCCAGCGGAGAGGCCGATGTCTATTACCGCTATGGGCATACCAATGAATGGGATACGGCGGCCATGCAGGCCATCGTGGAAGAGGCAGGGGGCATCGTGCGTCAGATGGACGGCTCGCCTCTTATCTACAACCGCAAGAACCACTTGAATGACAAGGGATTCTATATCGTCAACAGAAAAGAGAACATCTGGGTCTAGAAAGGAAATAAGGTATGAATACATATAAGGGAATCGTGACAGGTATTAGGGAGAGGGAACAGCTTAGCTGGGGTGAGTTCTATCCCGACAAGGGACTGCTTCAGAAGGCAGGTCTAACTTCTGCCTATATGTTCGCAGAACAGCTGGGGATCGATTATCTCTCGCTCCCACCTAAGAAAAAGGGCGGAGGAGACCTCTTCGGCAGAAAGACCATGATTTCCGGAGGGCTGGCAACCCGTGATTTTCCTGTGACCAATGTAGCGGAGCTGGCGAGTTACGATTTTCCAGACTTGTCGGATGTGTCCCTGGATGCCCTGTCAGCTGGTGATGGACAGGTCGCAACCCTGCTCCTGTTGGAGGGACCGATGCAGCTCCTGTCCAGCCTGATGCCTTTCAATCTGTTCATGGTATTACTGATCAAGGAGAAGCAGCTGATCCGGGAAATCATGGAGCGCTATCTCGCATTCCTCTTGTCCGTGACTGAAGAGGCCAAAACCAGGAATATCTCCGGGGTGGTGATGGGGGATGACGTGGCCGGTTCAGCCGGTCTGATGATGTCACCTAAGATTCTGGATACCTCCTATTTCCCCTGGCTCGAATCCTTTATCCAAACCAGTGGATGCCAGGTGATGGCCCATAGTGACGGTGACGTCCGCGCCATCATTCCGTCCTATATCCAGGCGGGTGTGGTGGGTCTGCAGTCCATAGAGCGGACCAGCAACATGCGCATCGAGGATCTGGCGGAGGCCTATCCGGAGTTCCTGTTCTGGGGTGGGGTGTCCAGGGAGGCGTTGATGGGAGACATGGATCTTCTCAAAGAGGAGGCCGGCCTCATCCATCTCCTGAAGAAACAGGGCGCTCTGGTGGCGGCAGGATCCTGCACAGGCATCTTGGACGACATGATGGAACTACCCAGTCTGGAGCAGCTCAAGAGGATCGTAGTGGAGGGATAGCCATGGACAAACGCTGGACGGCACGCATCAAGGGGCATCCGCAGTTTTACGGAAGGCTCTTGCGTTTGGAATACCTGTATTGCCGGTTGTTTCATACCGATGATGAGAAATACATCCGCAGCTTCTTTAGAAAACGCATGGGCCACGAACCGGAGCTTGAGAATCCCTTGGACTTTGCCGACAAGGTCCAGTGGCTGAAACTCTATTGGCGGGATCCCTTGGCAGCGGTCTGCGCTGACAAATATGCGGTGCGCGAGTATGTCGCTGAAAAGGTAGGCAGCCAGTATCTGAATGAGCTTCATGGTGTCTACAGGTCGGCCACAGAAATTGAGTTGTCCGATTTGCTAGAATCATTCATTTTGAAGGCCAACCATGGATCGGGATGGAATGTACTTTGTCCCGACAAGTCCCTAATGGACTGGAAGAACGAGAAGAAAAAGCTGAACCGCTGGCTAAAGATGAACTATTATGACAAGTGGAGGGAATGGGTATATAAGGATATGGAGCCTAAGATCCTCTGTGAGAAGTATCTGGGTGGTCCGGAGGAACTTACGGATTACAAGTTCCACTGCTTCAAGGGGGAACCCATGACTGCCTCCGCCTGCTTCAGCAGGGAGGGCAAGCGATATATAAACAGCTATGATCTGGATTGGAATAGACTACCGGTGGTCAAGATGGCGGATACCTTGGAGATCGATATGGAAAAGCCGGCCTGTTTAGAGGAGATGCGGGAAGTCTGCCGTAAATTGGCAGAGCCCTTCCCTTACGTCAGGATGGATCTCTACCAGGTGGGGAATAAGGTGCTTTTCGGAGAGATGACCTTCTTTCCGGCGAGCGGTATCGTGAACATGAAGCCCATGGAGTACAACCGGATTTACGGGGATTATATCGACCTATCCCTAATTGAAAAACAGATGGAGGACTGAGGAATCGGAATTTATCTGTTTACAACCTGAGGCTGGGTGTGGTAAACTCGTAACAAGTTAATAGAAATCTTATGGGTGCCCCTTCGGGGGAGAATAGGGAATCGGGTGCAAATCCCGAGCGGGCCCGCCACTGTAACAGGGTAGTCGATGCAAGAGCCACTTCATCTGAGGGAAGGCGCAAAGACGATGACCCTTAGCCAGGAGACCTGCCTATAGGATGCTATACCAATTTCTGTCGCAAGGTTGGTTTAGGTGAGATTGAATGATGGAAAGTTCATACCAGTATTTGGTATGGGCTTTTTTTATTCCCATTTAGGAGGTGAACGATGAAATCTGCGATACTAATTGAGAAAAATAAGATAGAAATTCAAGAACGAGAACAGATGAAACCGATGCCAGGTGAAGTGATCGTCAAGATCTTGGCCTGCGGCATCTGCCGGACGGATGTGAAGTGCTCCCAGGCGGGACAGAGAGACCTTCGCTATCCCCGGGTACTTGGCCATGAGATGGTGGGCCGGGTCCACGAGGTGGGTGTCGGCGTATCCGGTTATAGGCGGGGCGAACTGGTTCAGGTGAGCCCGGGTGTGTTCTGTGGGGAGTGCTCCCATTGCAAGGAGGGCCGGGACAACCTGTGTGATTCCATCGATATCTTGGGATTCACATTGGACGGTGGATTTCAGGAGTATCTGCGCATCCCTCGTCGAGGTGTTGCTGGTGGGATCTTGAACAAGTTTCCTGAGGGACTATCATCCATCCAGGGAACCTTTGCTGAACCGCTGGCCTGCTGCCTCAACATGCAGGACAAGATGAAGCTCAGGAAACTTAGCCCCCTACTGATCGTCGGTGCCGGCCGGGTCGGGATGCTCCAAATGATGTTGGCAAAAAAACGGGGTGTCCGTAAGGTTTACACCATGGAGACCAGCGCATACCGACGCAAGCGGGCACTGGAGCTGGGTTTCGATGGGGCGTTCGATCCGGACAGCCCGACGCTGGGGGATGAGATCCGAGAACTAGCAGGAGCTAAGGGAATCGGAGCTGTGATCCAGTGCTGTCCCTTTGGGGGAAGTACCGATTTAGGACTGAAACTGCTTAATAAAGGTGGACAGTTTGGCTACTTCAGTGGCCTACACGAGGTCCAGGATATCAACTGGAACCTGGTGCACTACAAGGAAATCCAGTTGATCGGTGCATACGGCTGCACTGCAAGGCAGAATGCCAAGGCACTGGAGATTTTGACGGACTTGCCAGTAGATGACTTGGTGGGAAAGACGCTGCCTCTTGAGGAACTGGAATCCGGTTTGCGAGAGATGAGAGATTCAGAAGAACTTTATAGCATTATCATTGAAAACAAGGAGGAACAATAAAATGGCAAAAGAAATGAAAGAATTCGGTGGCATGATCACCAAGCTGATCAACAAGGAGAATTTGGGACGCGAGGAGGCCAAAGAGGTTTTCTATGACATCATCGGTAACGATACGACCGATATGCACCAGGGCGCTTTCTTGGCGGCACTGACCGCCAAAGGAGAGACGGCGGAGGAAATCGCCGGCAGCTGGGATGCTATATATCATCTGGATACCGTGAAGGTGAACCCTGATGTAACCGGCCCCATCGTGGACAACTGCGGTACTGGCATGGACAGCTTCAAGAGCTTTAATATCTCAACGGCGGCATCACTGGTTGCTGCAGCCAAAGGGGTGACCATAGCCCGTCACGGTGCCAGAGCGCTGAGCTCGGTCTGCGGCACGGTGGATATTCTGGAGGAACTTGGCGTGGATGTGGATTGCACTCCGGAACAGACCAAGGAGCATATCGAGCAGCTGGGTATAGGGCTGTTC
>DAOUPV010000091.1 GCA_030625965.1 Clostridia bacterium | reverse complement strand
TTGTGAAATTTTAGATGAAGAGAGGGTTTTGTATGAGTAAAGAATATCCAATTACTGAAGCGGTCCCAGCTGAAGATCGACATATCGGGTTTATGGACATGACTCTGACCTGGATGGGTGCCAACTGCCAGCCGGGCACTTGGGCCATCGGAGGTACTCTGGCAGGCGTCGGATTCCTAGGGGCTTTCGGAATCACCATGATTGCCAATCCAATCGCATTTCTGGTCGTGGCTTTGCTGGGCTATGTCGGATTCAAGGTCGGTACGTCCACCATGGGTCTGACAAGAGTGGTGTTCGGCGTGCATGGCACTAAGCTGCCCACCATTGCCAATGCCATCAATATTCTAGGCTGGACATCGGTGTCCAACTTTTTTGCAGCCATAACGGTGAGCTATATTGCTGCCGGCATCTTCGGGACGCCTGCATACGGTGAACCGGGCAGCGGCATCATCCTGGCGATTGGAGCTGCCATTAACGGAATAATTTCCCTAGCTGTGGTCAGGATTGCCGGATCTCGTTCCATCAAAGTGGCGGAGCGGGTAATGATGATTCTATTGATTGCTTTGACCACCTGGATCACCGTAGCGGTATTTCGCACAACCAGCTTGGCTGAAATCATGGCTTGGCGTCCATCCCCAGAGAATGTTCTTCCTATGGGTATCGGTGTTGATGCTATGCTGGCTTTCAGTATGACATGGGCCACTGTGGTCGGTGAATTCACCAGATACACCAAGACTAAGATGAGCGCCACTCTTGCCCCCATGTTAGGTGCCAACCTAGCAGTCTACTGGTTCGCATTGGTAGGTACATTGGGAGTGATCTCAGTTGCCATCAACACTGGGGTTTTTAATCCAAACAATGCCGATCCTTCATCGATCGCTATCAGCCTGGGACTGGGTTGGGTTGCTCTACTGGTCGTGATTTTCTCCACCGTGACCACCAATATGGTCGATATCTACACAGCCGCATATAACGTCATGAATCTGTTCCCCAAGATGAATTTCAACAAGGCGGTCACCTTCGTAGGTGTGAGTTGTATCTTCATTTCTTGGATTCCCATTATTTCAGGAAGCTTTATCGACTATTTCTTCGCTTTCGTAGGTGTGATCGGGGCTATTTTCCCACCACTTTTGGCAGTGTTGGTTGTTGACTACTACCTGATCCGTAAGGGGCGCTACCAAGTAGAGGAACTGGACAATCCCAAAGGTCCATACTGGTACAAAGCCGGATTCAACGTGTACGGTATTGGTACTTGGATGGTAGGTGTCCTGTCGTATGTACTACTAAGGAACAGCGAATTTGGACTGAATTCCATCGGTGCTATCATACCTGGATTCTTCATCACTGGACTGATCTATTATGTAGTGGCTAAGACGGCTATGAAGAAAAATTTGGACATTGAAAACGAAGCTTATGATTTGAAGGCCAGCGGCACGGAAAATTAGAAGAAGAGGATAGGACTATTATGATACAGAAAGAATTAAGACAGCTTATTGAGGACATCCCGAAGGCTGAGGTTCATTATCATATCGACTCGGTACCACCACATCTGCTGTTGCGTTTTGCAGAACGCAACAAGGTGAAGTTACCTTTCGATACTTTGGAAGGCGCGAAAGAGTATTACAAGTTTAAAGATCTTGACGAGTTTCTGGAGGTGCTACAACTTACTTGCTCGGTCATTCAGACTGAAGAGGACTACTATGAAATAGCGCTTGATTCAGGACGCGAAGCCAAACAACAGAATATTATTTACCGCGAAGCCATGTTCACCTATGCCAATGATTCACATCAAGGTCGGGGTGTCGCTTTTGAAACATTGATGGATGGATTTTCCGCCGGACGGAAAGCCGTTAAAGAGCAATACGGAGTAGATCTGCGCTTTATCGCGGAGCTGGACCGAACTCAGAGTTTTGAGAGGAATATGGCAGCAGCTAAGATGTATTTGGAGCATAAGGAACGTTTCCCGCTGGTGGCCATTGGATATGACTATGCGGAGATGGGCTATCCGGCATGCCGGCATGAAGAGGTATTCCGCTACATCAAGGAGCACGGCATGGACCGAACAGCCCACTGCGGAGAAGAAGTAGGACCAGAAAGTGTATGGGAATCTATACGATGCCAGGACGTTTATCGCCTTGATCACGGAGTGCGTTCCATCGAGGAGGAAAAACTGATTGATTACCTCGTAGGAAAAGAGATGTTGCTCACTGTTTGCCCCATCAGCAATGTGCTGGTTGGTGCTTATCCTTCCATCCAGGAACATCCTGTGCATGACCTGATGAAGCGAGGTGTGAAAGTTTGCCTCAATTCGGATGATCCGGCCTTCTTCGGGCTTAACTTGATCGATAATTTTATACAGGTAGCAGATGTGTTCGAGCTGACGGAAGCGGATGTGATCGGATTGGTGCGCAATGCGCTGCTCTATAACTTCAGCGGCCAGGAACATCTTGAAACAATAGACAATTGGCTGCGTAGCCACAATAAAGAACAGTATATATAGTTTTACAGAAAATCTCATATCTATCACTCAGGAGGTCCCGCGAGGGGCCTCCATTTTAGTCAGAATGCGGCTATACGTAAGATATAAGCGCAAAATGTAAAAACAAAGCACAAAATGATTCAAAAAATGAAAACAATAATGCAAAAATAGTTGCATGGATTTAGAAACGATGATATATTGAAGTCAAGAAGTAAGAAAACAGGAGGGATATTATGAAGGACGCTATTTTTGAAGAAATCAAAGTTGCATTCAATGACTATGACGCGGACGAAGTGTTGGAATTGATTCCGAAGGCTTTGGAAGAAGGTGTAGGTGCCTTGGAGATTATGGATCACTTATCTGGTCTGTTAGAGAAGATTGGAGAACAGTTCTCCATCGGTGAACTCTTCCTGCCGGATATGGTCATGGCCGGAGACCTTATGGATGGTTGCATGCAGATCTTGAAGCCAGTTATTATGGATTCGGATGATTACGTGCCCAGCGGCAAGACGATCCTGTTCGGCATGGTCAGAGGAGACGTACATGACATCGGCAAGAACATGGTAAAGATGCTCTGGATGTCATCCGGTTATGAAGTCATCGACCTGGGTACCGACGTCCCGGCCGAAGCGTTTTTAGAGAAGGCCAACGAAGTGAAACCGAACCTGATTGCTCTCTCATCCGCTATGTCCACTACAGTGCCTAGCATGAAGGACACCATCGATCTGCTGAAGAGCCGGGGCTATGGAGAAGAGATCAAGATCATGGCTGGTGGCGGATCTGCTAACGCGGATCTGGCTGCTGAACTGGGTGCCAGCTGCTATGGCGGGGACGATGCCTATGAAGCATTGTTAAGTGTCAAGCAACTGTTGGCATAGTGAATATTGGGAGTAAAGGAATATAGGAGGATATTATGGCAACACGCAGATTTATGGAAATCATCGCCCGTGGAGAATCTGGCGATCCAACTACTGAAAAAGAATTCGACATGTTGGTCTTCAAGACCACTAAGAAAATGGTAAAGAAGTATGGCTTGAAGTTTGACCCGGAGAATCTGGTCACCACTGATGAGGAACTAATCGACAACACTTTTGAGGCAGCTATGGATCTGCTGACTACGCTGGGTGTCTTTAACTGTGACTCCGGACGTACCATCGAGATTTCAAGAGCGGATATCGATGAGACACTAAGAGCCACCAACCCGGTCGCAGAACTGGGAATAGGCAAGGACAAGATCTACATGCACCACCGGAACATCGAGGATCCAAGATTACCGGTTATAATCGGTGGCTGTGGTAACGCTGTGGATGAAGACATTCGTTACAAGATCTATACGCTGTATGCCAGCAATCCATACATAGATTATGTTGAACCTCTGCCTCCCTATAAATACAGAGGTATGTTGGTCAAGGCGGGTAGCCCCTTCGAACTGACGGCTTGTCTGGATAACATTTCCTTGTGGAGAAAAGCCTGTCGCGATATGGGAAGACCCGGTGCGCCCATCAAGGGTAAGGACGGTGTGAGTGCCATTGCTGACATCTCGACCAACCGGGATGATTGCGGTTACAGAACTTCAGATCATTCCAACGTATACTTCAAGACCTTACTTAAGACCAATTACGAGAACTTGAACCGTGCGGTCCAGTACAGCCAGTATGGAATGTATGTCAGCAACACCGGTAATGGATACGTGGGCGGTTATGCAGGTGGCATCGAAGGTGCTGTAATCTGCAGCGTGGCCGAACAGGTTGCCAGCATGATGGTATTCAACGCCTCCATCGGTGGTAGTTGCGTAATGGAAAGTCTCTATCCCAACCAAACGTCAAGACAGGCGCTGTGGGGAACCAACATCGCTTCCGCAGCCATGAACAAGCATACCAAGATGCCTGGAGCCTGGGCGTCCTATATGACCACCGCTGGTCCTTGCACCAAGATGTGTCTCTACGAGATCGCTGTGGCCACCATTGGCACCACCGTTATGGGCAACAACTGTTTCGGTGTAGCACCCAACCAAGGGGTAACCCCGAACTATGTGACTCCGATGGAATCTCAGATGATGGGCGAAGTGGCATACGCAGCCACCAAACTTACCAGAGAACAGGCCAACGAGATCGTGCTTAAGCTGGTTCCCAAATACGAAGAGGACCTCTTGAAGCAGGAAGCACCGAAAGGGAAAACCTTCCAGGAGCTTTACGATCTGGACACGTTACAACCTTGCCAGGAGTATGTGGATCTTTACAACGAAGTATGGGCAGAATTGGAAGAAATGGGACTGAAACGCTAGACACCATCGAACGACTGCAAAAGAGTGATAGAAGATCAAATAAATAAACCAAACTGCAGTATGAAAGGTGAAAACAATGAAAAAGAACAAAGTAATTGTTATGTTGCTGTGCGTGATGTTGGTTGCAAGTATTTTCTCAGGCTGTACGCCTGCGGAAGAACCTGCCGAAGAACCAGTTGTTGACGGTGAACCAGCTGAAGAAGTTGTTACTGATGAAGCGCCTAGTGTAGGGCTTGTATTGGTAGGCAGCATCAATGATGGTGGTTGGAACGCTTCTGCCTACAACGGTCTGATACTTATCGAAGAAAACGGCGCGGATGTGGTTTTTGCAGAGAATGTGAAGCTATCTGACATGGTTGATGTCATGCATACTTTCGCCTCTCAGGAATATGAATATGTATTCGGTCATGGCTTTGAAACCTTTGATTCAGCCATCACCGTCAGTGCGGATTTCCCGGATACCCGATTCGTGGTAACCAGCTCCGACCAGGCCCATGAGCCCAACGTAGCCGGATTGGCAGTAGCCAACGGCCAACATGGATTCCTGGCGGGCGTCGTAGCGGCCAAGCTGACCGAGACCAAGGTCATCGGCCTGATCGGTGGCATGCAGATTCCTTCTATCGTTGATTTCGTGGAAGGTGCCAAACTGGGTATCGCTTACGTGGATCCCTCTATTGAAGTGCTGGAAACCTATACCGGTAGTTTCGATGATGTGGCTCTTGCCAAAGAAGTAGCCATGGCTATGGCTGACCAGGGTGCCGACGTATTCTGTCCGGATGTGTCCCAGGCTGACCTGGGTGTATATGAAGCGGCCAAAGAGAAGAATGTCATGGCCATCGGTGCCATCGGCGACATGTATGAGAGAGCTCCCGAAAACATTCCGACAAGTATCACCATGTCTATCTCCATGGCTATGTCAGCTCTCATAGATGGACTGGAGGACGGAAGCTTCGAATGGGGCGCCAAGGCGTATGAAATGGGCGTGGCCCAGGGTGTCATAGAGATTGTTGAACCGAGAGGCATCTGGACTGATAAGTTCTCTGTGAAAGACTATGAGTACTGCAAACGTATCGAAGCGGCATTGGCAGATGGCAGCATGAGCATCAAAGGTGTAGAGGATCCGGCGGAACTGCCCGTTATCGAGTAGCCTACGCAAGTTTAGAGTTTAGAAAAAGTTATCAAGGGGGAACTAACAACTATATAAATCCTTTCCCATGCCAGGCAAAGCCTGGCACCCCCTTAGATATAATTACCAAATGATAACAAGATGAATTGACTAATTGACAAAACATAATTTCGTCACAATAAGAACACCAGTATCGAAATTATGAGGAATCCACTACCCAGTCATAGGGTGGTGGATTTCTCTGTTTTAGACAAAGAAGTAGTAGATTGAGTTACAGTGAAGGACCTGGAATTTCAAATGGGAATCTTGTACTGCAATTCAGCAAATTCAAATAGGAATCTTGCGATGCAGTTCAACATGGAAATCAGGAGGAAGCTAAAAACAACCTTAAAGCGATAAAATATTATTGTAAAACGATAAGAAGTTATTGTTAGTTAGGAATTATTGTGTTAGCATATACTCAAGAAAGCGGAAAGGGGAAGCAACGACTGTTGCCCATAACTCATCTATGATAGAAAAAATTTCACTTAAAACCGTATCCACTGTTACTTATGCCCTGATCATCTTCCTGATGTTGATGACCTTGGTGATCCTGGGAGGATTACCCTGGATCATAAAGAGTATCGTCACCATAGACATTGGTTCAGGATATCAACCGATTATCGCCAGTCCGGGCTTATACCGGTATTTCCTGAGTTTCCTCTATATTGCCGGGGTGTTGGCTTTTATTGTATTGAATGATTTACGCAGGCTCTTCAGAAGCTGCTTGACCGACAATGTGTTTGTTAAAGAGAATGTAAAGCTGTTGCTCAGAATGGCCATCACTACTTTTCTGATTACTCTGCTGTTTCTGACCAAGGTATTTGTAGTCAATTCTCTGATGACCATGGCGGTGGTCTTTATCTTCTTCATGGCTTCGGTATTCTGTCTGGTGCTGACGCTGCTGTTTGATAGGGCGGTCCAGTACAAGCTGGAAAACGACCTGACCATCTAGGAGGTGCGTATGGGTAGAATTGTAATTAACCTGGATGTCATGATGGCCAGGAGGAAAAAATCGCTGAAAGACTTGGCGGTCGAGGTAGGTATCACCAACGCCAATCTTTCGATATTGAAGAACAACAAGGCCAAGGCGCTGCGTTTGCAGACACTGGAGAAGCTCTGTGAGGCGCTTGATTGTCAGCCGGGAGATCTACTGGAATATGAGGAGGAAGAGGAATGATACTGTCGATTGGATGCGGTCTGCTTGTCAGCTGGCTACTGCTATATTATGAACTGGGGTTGGGCGCTTTCCTGAGCGTCCAGCAGATACTACTGTTATTCGGCTACAATATGAGAAAGCAGGGATTACTGGACCAGACCTGGTGGCTGAAGGCCGCCTATATTTTTGCCCTGAGTCTGGTATTTATCCTTCGGGATATGCTGATTTTCAAGGTTTTGACCTTTCTGGCGTTGCCGTTCCTGTTGGGATCGTTCTATGTTTCGGTCATGGATCTGGACCTGAGAATCATCTTGCCCAGCTGGCTGTTAGCGGTATTTAGGCCCCTTATGGAGATCCATCTCTTGGTCAAGCATGCCAGTGAGAAACTCTTGAAGGGACGAGATGAGGTCAAGCACGTGACCTTGGGCATCCTGATTGCCGTGGCCTTCCTGGTCTTCGTGTTACCATTGCTGATATCATCCGACCTGGTGGTTGAGGCCTTGGCCACTGATTTTCTGGCAGGATTCGAACTCGATGCGAGTCTAGTGTTCCGCATCGTCTTCACACTTGCTCTGTCCAGCTACCTCTATGCCCAGGGAAGGAAGAAGATGGTCGACTGGCTACCCAGGAAGCGCAAGATTGAAGGTTTAGAGACGGAGGAACCTGTCAAGAAGGGCAGTTCCGAGGTAGTGATCAATACTTTCCTTACGGTCATTAATCTGGTTTACGGGCTATTCGTCTATGTTCAGATCCGGT
>DAOUPV010000102.1 GCA_030625965.1 Clostridia bacterium | reverse complement strand
TTCTTGAAGAATCTCTTGAAAGCATCATCAAGGTTTTTCAGCGAAGACTGCAGAGCGATGCTGTCTACTTCCTTGAGCCACACTAGTTCTTTCTTGAGTTGCGTCATCTGGGCAGAGCAAGTGGAATAGGTTAAGCCCTTGCATGTCTTTTCGTACGCATCATTCCACTCAGCTAAGAACCGATTGAATACGAATCTGCTGCAACCTATGGTTTTCCCAATCAGTTCACGTTGACTGCGGTTTGGATACATTCTGAATTTATATGCTTTATGTCTCAACATTGGTATCACCTTCTACTTGTCGAACGTTTGTTCTTATTATATCACGTTCTGACAATTTTAGAAGGCGCGTACAGGTATTTATATCATTCATCTCACCACCTGCAGAAGCGGGAGTCTTCTGATATTTTTTGATAAAGAAACCCACCATAGGTGGGTTCTTCAGTCTTATCTGCGATCTTCCGACGCCATATTATAAGTCAGCAGTTCTAGGTTCGTTGCGAAATCAACGTTACGGATCTGCACATGTATCGGTGTCGTGAGCACGCGTGGCGCGAAATTCAAAATCGAACGCACACCCGATTCCACAACCCGGTTGACGATATCCTGTGCATGTTCTCCGGGTACCGCTACAATAGCGATGTCCGGAGATTCCGCCTCGCAGACTTCCTCCAACTGGTCCAAATGTAGAATTTTTATTCCTTGGGCCTTCTTACCGATCTTGATGGGATCGACATCGAAAATACCCACATTCTTAAAGCCTCTCTCTCGGAATCCCTCATACATGCTAAGCGCCAGACCCAATTTACCGGCACCGATGATGATCAGTTTCCATTCCTTGTCGACTCCAAGTATCTCTGCGATGCTATCATACAGACTTTCAACATCATAACCCACACCTCGGGTTCCGAATTCCCCGAAGTAAGCCAAATCCTTGCGGACCTGCGCTGATGTCGCACCGGTTTTTTCGGCAATATCACTTGAGGATATGGTCGTGATGCCCTGTTGCATAAGGCGATGTAGATACCTTGAGTAAATAGATAATCTTATTATGGTCGCCTCCGGTATTTTAAAACTCTTCATTGTTCACGCTCCTGTCTCTTCTTTGTGATACTATCCCCATAATTACTCCCTAATTTATTATAGACTATTTTTTACAAGTTTCAAAATGTATTCTCTGGCATGTGCCACCATATAGATGGAACCAGCTATACATACCAGGTCATCTTCTCCGGCCAATGACAAGGCTTTATCCACCGCTATATCAATGGACTCATACTTGTATACGTCATGAGTATAGTTCCTGGCTTCCTTGTACATGGCCTCCCAGTCTCCTGCGCGCGGGCTGTTGGGTTTGGTTACCACGATGCTGTCCGCGAGCGGGCCCAGCTTGGCCAGCACCTTGCTACGCTGTTTGTCTGCGAGCATACCGATGACATAGATCAGCTTCTTGTACTTGTAGATGGTGTTCAGGCTGCGTCTTAACTTGACGGCTCCATCATAATTATGCGCTGCGTCCAATAGGATTTTGGGTTTGTCACCCACTAGCTCTAATCTGGCCGGCCAGAAGGTATTCTGGAAGCCTTCAATGGTTTTCTCATCAGAGAACTCCATGCCCTGCTTTTCCAGTTCTTTGATGGCCATCATGACAGTCGAACCATTCACTGCCTGATGGGCTCCAACCAAGGGAGTATGTAACTCAATGGAATACCCTTGGTCATCTTTAACTAAGAAACGAGTGCCGTCCTCTCTTAGTTCAAGCACATTATAGTATAGTTCCCGGCCGATACGTAAGTAGGGTGCATGCATCGACTTGGCTTTGTTGCGGATGACGTCCAATGCATCCGGATCCTCACTGGCTGTGATGACCGGAACACCTTCTTTGATGATGCCCGATTTTACAGTCGCGATTTCCCTGACCGTATCACCCAGATAGAACATATGGTCCAGCGTAACGTTTGTGATTATGCTAACGGCTGGAACGATGACATTGGTGGAATCGATGGCGCCACCCAGTCCAACTTCGATGACTGCGATGTCCGTTTTCTCTTCATAGAAATATAGCAAGGCTATGGCCGTAGAGACCTCGAAACCGGTCGGATGCTCATATCCTTGGTCCGTCATTACCTTGATCTTGTCCTTAACTTTCACAGTCAGCTCCGCCAAGCGCTCTTTCGGTATCATTTCACCGTTGATCTGCATGCGCTCGCGGTAGGAAACAAGATGTGGGGAGATAAACATACCAGTCTTGTAACCATTGGCTTTCAGTGCGCTGACCAGCATGGCTGTGGTAGAACCCTTTCCGTTGGTTCCTCCGACGTGTACAAAGCGCATCTCCTTTTCCGGATTGCCCAGCACTTCCATCAGTTTCTCGATTCGCGCCAGACCCGGGTGCCAGCCAAAAACGTCCAATTTTACCAAATAGTCAACTGCCTCTTGATAATTCATAGTCTCTCCTAACCCAACTTTTCAATGCTGCGTACGACAGCATCCCGTTTCAGTTGATAATCCACAAGTTTCTCACGCTCTTTTTCCACGACCTGTTCCGGTGCCTTAGCCAAGAATCCCTGGTTGCCCAGTTTTTTCTCCAGGCGTCCCACTTCATCATCCAGTTTCTTCTTCTCTTTGGCTAATCTCTTGCGCTCAACGTCGAAATCGATCATACCCTTCAGAGGCATATAGATGTGAACTCCGGTGATAATGCCGGCAGCTGCGTCTTCAATCTCATTATAGCCCTGTTGTACCTCAACGGTCGAGGCATTGGAAAGTAGTACGAAAACAGCCTGGTTTTCTTCCAGCATTTCTGCGGTATGTTGATTCTCTGTCTGCAATACTACTGGGGCTTTCTTGTGCTCATCAACATTCATCTCTGCCCGGATGTTCCGTACGGCCCGTACAGCCTGCATTAGACAGTCCATGTCTTCTATACTGCTATCATATATTTCATTATCTTCGACTTCTGGCCATTGAGAGATCATCAGGGAATCCCCTTCGTGCGGCAGATGTTGCCAGATCTCCTCGGTGATAAATGGCATGAACGGGTGCAAGAGTGCCATGGTTCCGGTCAAAACCTTATTGAGAACATACTGTGCTGTCTGCCGGCTCTTCTCGCTTACCTTGCCGTACAATCTCGGTTTGACCATCTCGATATACCAGTCACAGAAATAGTTCCAGGTAAATTCGTAGATGCTCTGGGCTGCTTCACCCAGCTCGTAGGCTGCGAAATCATCCGTTACCTTATTGATGGTCTGGTTGTACTGTGTCAGAATCCAGCGGTCCTCCAGAGTCAAATCCTCATCCACAGGTACGGTTCCTTCATAGTCGTCCAGATTCATCATCAGGAATCTGGATGCATTCCAGATCTTGTTGGTGAAATTCCGGATGCCCAACAGGCGGTCCTTCTGGAACTTTAGGTCGTTACCTGGTGTATTGCCAGTTACCAGCATGAATCTGAGCGTATCCGCACCGTATTCATCGATGATTTCCAGCGGGTCGATGCCGTTGCCCAAGGACTTGGACATCTTGCGGCCCTGTGCATCTAGGATGAGTCCATGGATAAAGACCTCCTTGAAAGGCACTTCATGCTGGAACTCCAATGCGGAAAAGATCATCCTGGCCACCCAGAAGAAAATGATATCCCTTCCGGTCACCAGTACACTGGTCGGATAGAACTGCTCGAGCTCCACGGTCTTCTCAGGCCACCCCAGTGTCTCGAAAGGCCACAGGCCTGAAGAAAACCAGGTGTCCAGAACATCGGGATCCTGTTCAATCTTGCTGCTACCGCATTTGGGACATACGGTCGGGTCCTCTCTGGTGCAGATGACTTCCCCACAATCCTCACAATACCATACCGGTATCCGATGTCCCCACCAGAGCTGTCTGGAAATACACCAGTCTCGGATATTCTCCATCCAACTGAGGTATACCTTGGTAAACCTCTCCGGAATAAATTTGGTCTCCCCTTCCACTACCGCCTTAATAGCTGGTTTGGCCAGCGGCTCCATCTTGACGAACCATTGGCTGGAAACCACCGGTTCGATGACCGTACCGCAACGGTAGCATTCACCTACACTGTGGCTGTATTCTTCGATGCCCACCAAGTCTCCGGTCGACTCAAGATCCTTGACGATGGTCTCTCGGCACTCATAACGCTCCATCCCGGCATATTTTCCGGTAGATTCGCTCATAAAACCTTTTTTGTCTATGACCACAATCTGCTCTAGGTCGTGTCTCTTGGCAATCTCGAAATCGTTAGGATCATGAGCCGGTGTGATCTTCACGGCACCCGATCCGAACGCGGGATCGACATAGTCATCGGCGATGACTGGTATCCTTCTGTCGACAATGGGCAGAATCAGATGCTTGCCGATCATAGCTTTATATCGTTCATCTTCAGGATGTACCGCAACAGCCGTATCGCCTAGCATGGTTTCTGGTCTGGTAGTAGCGATTACTATATATTCGTCGCTGTCTTCCAGCTTGTAGCGGATGTTCCACAGGTGACTGTCATGCTCTGCGTAATCCACCTCGATATCTGAGATGGTGGTATGGCACTTTGGACACCAGTTGACGATGTATTTGCCTTTGTAGATCAACCCTTTCTCAAAAAGGGAAACGAAGGCTTCCCGGACAGCTTTGGAACAACCCTCATCCATGGTGAAACGCTCTCTCTCCCAATCGCAGGAGGATCCCAGCAGACGCAGCTGACCGGTGATGCGCTCATGGTAGGTGTCTTTCCATTCCCAGACTTTCTCCAGAAACTTGTCTCTGCCCAGATCGTATTTGCTGATGCCTTCCTTGGATAAATTCTCCTCAACCCGGGCCTGCGTGGCGATGCCTGCATGGTCCGTGCCGGGAATCCACAAGGTATTGTATCCTTGCATGCGCTTGAAACGCACCAGGATATCCTGTAACGTATTATCCATGGCATGCCCCAGGTGCAACTGCCCAGTCACATTCGGGGGCGGCATAACGATGCTGAAAGGCTCTTTGCTCTTGTCTACTTCCTGATGGAAATATCCATTGTCCTCCCAGGTAGAATACCATTTTCCTTCCACTTCACTTGGATTGTAACGTGAAGAAATCATCTTCTTTTCTGCCATATCCTTCTCCTTAATCTTCTAAAAATATAAAAAAAAAGAACCCCCATAAGGACGAGTTCTTCGCGGTACCACCTTAATTGTTGATTCAACCTCTCAATAGTTATAACGGGACCACCGGCGAATCCTACTGACGTTCAGATCCGCAGCTCCGAGGCGACTTTCCCCTACCGTGCCCGGATGACTTACAGCCTGGGTCATCCTCTCTAGTATAGCCGTGATGGGTACTCTTCCTCTTCATAGCAATTAACCATATTCTTGGTCTAAGAATAGACTATGCCGTACATTGTGTCAAGCAGCAGACTTCAGTCAATCATAAAAAAGAAAAAGCGCCTATGTACTAGGCACTCTGGCTTTCTGCAAATATGAAGCGTCTCTCATAGCGCGCTTCCCATTCCTGGCTGAAATTCAACGCATACTCATAAACGGCGAGCCCTTTATCCACCATAGTCACCACCATCGCCTCAGGCGATTTTGGCAGTCCTGCCGGGAACATATGGCTACGGATGATATTGCGCTCCGTACGGTTCAGATGAAAATGCTTTTCAGCGTTTCTGAGCGCCACTCTCGGATGCTGGATCGTATGCTTGAACGCATCTATAAATAAGTATTTCGATGAACGTTGCTCGTCAAACTTGTAAAGATAGAAATCGTGTAGTAGACCGCCTCTGGCAGTACTGGTCTTGTCCAGTCCCAACCGATGGGCGATCCGATATGAGAAATAGGCTACATTCACACTGTGCGCATATACGCTTGCGGAATGATGGCCAATATCCTTCATTTTTGAGTATTCCGGATGATGCACTATGGTTTCTGCCAATTCAATGAACTCTCTGCGAACTTCTATGCTTTTCTCGCGACGCAGCTTTCTTCTCTTTTTGGTCATAGGTTTCTCCTTAAACACATCTACGGTAATCATATGAAATTTCCGACGTTATGTCAACCTTTGACGCACTATACCTAAAAAGCATCCAACGTGGACTGGCCATAACCGGTCTTCACATCCTTTATCAAAGATTGAGTCCCGATGTACAAGATCTTACCATCCTTGCCAGCAAGCTCCTTCGCCTTGTCCCTTGCCTCTTCGACCATGGGGATGTATGTTACATCCTCGACCAAACTCTTAATGTTGATTACCTGCTGTTTGGAAAACTTCAGGAAATCATTGGTGGCATGGGTCACAATCAAGTGATCGAAGTGATGTTTCAAGCTGGCCACAACGCCCATGTAGTCCTTTTCCTGAGGAATGCCGATGACACAGACGACTGGCGAACGGTCGATTTCTTCGCTAATTTGGATGACGTGCTCGATGCAGGATCTGGATATACATCCGTCCAGCAGTGTGAACGGCTCTTTTTCCAAAATCTCCATCCGTCCCATCCAAGTCAAT
>DAOUPV010000108.1 GCA_030625965.1 Clostridia bacterium | reverse complement strand
TCTTCACTGCCTGTTCCACCTTCAACGACTCCGTCTTCCCTAAGCACACGAACGAATGTCCCAAAGAAGCACTTCACATCCATCAAAACACAAACCTTCTCAGCGTACGCTCCATCAAGCTTAGCTTTAACTTCTATCTCTAATTCATCTCTACCATTAATCTGCGCCCATCCTGTAAGACCAACCGGCACATCATTGGCACCATACTTATCCCTCTCTTTTATCAGATCATGCTGATTCCAAAGAGCTGGGCGAGGTCCGACAATCGCCATGGTCCCTGATATTATATTAAATATTTGCGGCAACTCATCTAGGCTTGTTTTTCTTAAGAATTTACCTACCCTAGTAATCCATTGATCGGGATTCTCCAGCAAGTGAGTCGGCGTGTCTTTGGGTGTATCGATCCGCATCGTACGGAACTTAAGTATATTAAAATGACTCTTATATATCCCAATTCTCTTTTGTTTAAAGACTACTGGTCCCGGCGAATCGATCTTGATAGCTATTACGATTAATAAAAACAAAGGCGATAGAACTATTAATCCTATGATTGATAGAAGCAAATCTATGATGCGTTTAATTTTTAAATAGAACATAAATGAACTCCTTAATTCCAAAATATCATAAGACCTGATTTTTATTACATTCCTGCTTCAAAGCTGTAACCATTTCCTCTAATGTTGGCACTTTGGGGGGTTCCCCTAACTTGATAACAACTCCGTTATCCTTCGCTTCTACCAGCTTCACTTCATGGTTCTTAAGTTCATCAGGAATGGCCGGTTTTGTTTCATATTTTTCTATAGTCCCAGTTAATTCAAGCGTTACTTTTGAATCAACAACTACCAATAATTCTTTTAATTTCATATTGAAGCCCTCACTCTCTCCTAATTATCGTAGGTCTACCTTAACCAAGGTTACATGAAAGGGATATAATTCCATCTACTCCCAGTAAGCTTTTTCATTCAAAATTTCCTGTTTCGCTATTCTAAATCTATGCCAACCCGTATTCTAGCAAAATGCCTGAAAGCATTGATATTAAAGGGTTTCAAGGCTCATCTCTTTCAAATCACCAGCGCTTATCTGACCCCTGAAAATATTCCAAATCCGGGGCAATTCATCAAAGCTGGTTTTTCTAAGGAACTTCCCTACCTTTGTAATCCACTGTTCTGAATTCTCCAGCATATGCGTTGGCGTATCCTTCAGTGTATCAATACGCATCGTACGAAACTTGAGAATGCTAAAATGTTTCTTATGAATTCCTACCCGTTTCTGCTTGAAAACAATCGGTCCCTTACTATCCAGCTTTATAGCCAGCATCAGAACGAGAAACAGTGGAGACAGTACAATCAGGCCGATAAAAGATAAGACAATATCTCTAAATCTCTTCACTATCATATACATAGCTAAAACCTCACTCCTAGATTCCCCAACAAGGGCTATCTGAGACAACGAAGTCATAGCTCCATCCTCATTGCCTGAACTTATCTATCTCTCCTAAAGATCTTCTTCACGAAATCTCTCGGTGACTTCCTCTTCATCTTATCCGAGTTAGCCGCCTCATCATCCAGCCCCAGCCCACCGGATACCCCGGCCGACTTGGATCCCGGCATGACTTTCCCAAACGCACTCTTGATACCACCAGCACCCGAAGCACCAATCTTCTTGGTCATATACTTCACGTAAGCCATACGTGAGCGTCTGGCCTCCTTACGGGCCACCGTAGCAATCACGCTGTCCGAATAATCCGTATTCTCCACAATGTTCATCAGCCTTCTCTTGTACTTGAAGCCGTTATACATCACAAAGGCATAGTTACTACTTGCCTGGATCAGAGGACTTATGGCCCCCGAGAGAATACTGACAAAAGGAATCGAACTGCTTGCAGATTCCGTCCCCTTCTGGGACATCACCTCAGCGAACTCCTCCACGATCTCCCGGATCTCATCATCGAACTCCTCCAAGAGTCCGGTCAGAGACGCCGCCGAAAAGACATTGAAATAGACCTGAGCCAGGTCCTTCGCCGGATAACGGATCCCCACCTTCTTAGACAGCCGGTAGATCATCTGGCTGTTCCCCAGAAGGATGGTCAAACCGTCTATGAATGAGTTGGGCGAAATAGTCACCGTCGCCGTCAGCTTCATGGCCGTCTTGCGGATCAGCTCATCAAACTCGTCTAGCTGCTTTTTCAGGTGTTCTACCACCTTCTCCTTCTTGGCTTCCATACCAAGACCCGACTGAGCCTGATTGGTCTTTGCCACCAGATGGCGGTACAGCTGGTTGGTCGCCTGGGCGTCCCCCTCATGCATCCGCTCTATGGTCTGCACAGACGGAATACTCATGTACCTGAGCAAAGGCCACACTAGATAGATGAGGATCAGAAGCCCCACCAAGGCGTAGAAACCCACCTCTAGGTAGAAATTTCCAAGACTAATGGTCCTGGCAAAGAACACCATGCCATTGAAGGCCGTCACCAAAAAATAGAAGATAATAAACGCTAGAATAATTTTAAATAACCGCATAACTCACTCGCCCCCCCGAATTCATTTGCCGGTATATCCATTAAACCTTACACCGACGAAAAAAAGGCAGCCTTTATCAGACTGCCCCTTACCAGTTCTACTTCTTATGCATTTCAAGACTACAGTTACGCCATTTCCATTACGTCATTCGTCCGAACAATCCAACCAGCAAAACTTGCCAAGCCACCGGGTACTCCCCAATACCGGTCGCATCAGATTATGCATGCGTTTCTCTATTTCACTCAACACGCCCCGAAGGGCCTCGGTCATCACTATACTCCATTAATCTATATTATGCCATACAAATAGTTTGCTTTGGCAAGTGTTTATTTCTTTTCCTCCGGAACGATGCACATGAACTCCAGTGGTTCGCTTCCAGTATTGCGGAACTGGTGCAGCGTACCTCCCGGTACATAGGCATAGGATCCCTTCTCGATTGCAGTCTCCGTATCCCCGGTCAACACCGTACCCGTGCCCGAAAGCACCAAGTTGATATGGGGCCAGTCATGGGTATGCTTGGGCGTATAGCCGCCCGGCTCAACCGTAAAGATACGCATGGCGTAACCTTCCCAGCCGTGCTCCGGTCCGATCAGACGCCGCATCGCGGTATCCTTCAGCTCAGGATGATCCATCTGCACATTTTCAATATCGGTATAAGAACCGACCGTCGGTAACTTCATACTATGACTCCCCCTTCTACGGGTCCGTATCCGGACCTTAGGTAAATTGATACGTTCCTTGACGACCTCCAGAATCTCCGCATGGCGGATATCCCGGATCCTCGGAAACGCGTGAAAAATATGTCTGAACTGCCTGATCCGTCCGCCTGTGAGAAGCGCGTCATAACGGGTCATAGCCTGTCTCAGTCTCAAACGACTATCCTTGCCCACTTGGGACAAGTGATCCGAAAACTCCTCGATGGCCTCATTCATCCTGCCGCGGCGAATAGCCGCCTCAATACGCAGGTAATCCAGATCCACCTCAGATGATTCGATCCGCTCCCTAAGCTCCCTGGCCGCATCGGCCAGCTCGCCCACAAACTTCCTGAGCCTGATCGCCAAATCCACACTCTTGGTGGCATCCACCACCAGATAGAAGAAGGTTAGCAGAGTCAGATAATCGAACAGAGGTCTCGGTAAACCAAAACTCCTGTTCCAACTCAGTCCGTCCAGAACCAGATATAGAATACTGCCGCCCAGTCCCCAGTATGCCGTGAACTGCAAGCAGATATACCCTTTAATGTTGAAACGCATGTCAGAATAGTCCCACCAGCGCTGCTTGAAAAAAAACATCAGGAGCGCTCCCGCCACGAACTCCAAGGCCGTAGTCAGCACCGCCACCAAAACAAACAAGATGAGCAGGTTCCTGGGACCATAGTCGAAAGACTGCAATCCGCATACAGAGGTGACCAGCAAGATGCTAAGCACCCCGAACCCGTAGATGGGGCAGAAGGGTCCATATAGGAACCCCCTATTAACAAACCGTTTCTCCTGGGAATAGGCATAAGCCACTTCCAGCGACCAGCCTAAGAATGAATAGCCCACGAAATACCAAAATAATTCCAGCAGCCTGTAGCCACCAAACATCGTATCCAGCATGGACTATCCCCCCCTAAACTCCCAACACAGTCTACCATAAATAGAGGCCAAATACAGCCATATATCCTGTATTTGTCCTCGTTTTTCAGCCTTTTCCTAATCGCGCTTATATTAAATTATACCATACAACATAGATTCCAGGTCCAGTGCCTGATTAAATGGTCAAATATTCCATTTGACGGCTAATCCCAGTACTCTTTGCCCTTCTCGCTGACCGACACTTCCATGCCCACATAGGAGGTCCAGAGCGACTCGATTTCGTCCTGCACATCTCCTTTAGAGGAAATCAGCACCAGTTGGAATCCGGACATCTCCTTATCTGAAGGCGTATAGTTCATACTCGTATCCACACCGGACACCAGCATCACACCCTGGTCGGTATCGGCATAGCCCTTGTAACGGTAGGACAGCTTGGCTGCCTCCTCTGAGAAAGCCACCAGCTTCTCGTAAGGGAGCGTCTCCGCACCCTCGATCAGGTAGTTTAGTGGCCGCTTGATGGTCTGCTGGATCTTCTTGACCTGAGCATCCAAATGGTCTGCTTCGCCGTTCAGGAAGCCGAGGAACATCTCCTCCTCGATCTTACCGAACGAGGTTACCAAGATGGGTGCCGTCGGATTCAGTTCCCTGGCCATGGTCTCCACCTCAGCCAGTTCATCAGACGTCACCAAGTCCGCCTTGTTGATCAGCAGAAACTCGCTCTTGGCAATCTGTTCCCTGACCGCATTCAAGGATTCCACCAACATCAGGGCCTTGGTTGGGTCCACCATGCAGATCATGCCCTTGTATTCATAGTCTTCTGTCGCTATTTTCTCCACATTGGTCAGCACATCCTGGATATTGTAGGGATTGGCCATGCCCGAGGTCTCAACGATCAGATGACGTATGGGCAGTTTCATGTAATCCGCAACAGCCTCAATGAAGTTGCCGCGTACACAACCGCAGAATACCTGGCCGTTGTTGATCTCCACCACCTCAAATCCCGAATCGGTAGTGAGGATCTCCCCGTCCACATTGATCTGGCCGAACTCATTGACAATCAGTCCCACCTTCTCCCGGGGTAGCATGTTCAGAATCTCTTTTAGAAATGTGGTCTTACCACTGCCTAAAAAACCTGTGATGAAATATAGATATACTGTTTCTTTCATAATGTTTATCTCCCTACTGAACCATCGGTTCTAAAATATTATGCTACCAGTATACCAAAAAGCACACAGGAAGCCCTACAAAAATCACTCTCTCTGCAAAGGTGGCCCTAACTACTTATCTTCTATCAAATCCTCTACCTAATTATCTTCCATATCCTAAGCCATAAGCAGCAAATCCAGTTCAGATTCCTGCTCTGTCTCCATCGGTTCCTCCATCCCGCCAAGTGCCGTCATGCAGGCCAGCATATTGTCCTCTGGCAGTGCATGAGGTAAATCGAAACCCGTCGCCAGGATGAAATCCCTGGACGTTTCCATGCTCCCTAAAAGTCTCTGCACATAACGCCCTGCTTCCTCAGATCCTCCCTGCTGCAATACATCCACCGGCGGGATATTGCCCGCCAGCACCATGCCATATTCATCCGTAACCTGTCTGGCCTGTTCCATATCCTGCAGCTCGTCCACCGAAATGCAGTCCGGCTGGCAGGCGCACATAACCTCGAGGTTGCG
>DAOUPV010000103.1 GCA_030625965.1 Clostridia bacterium | reverse complement strand
AAGCAAGGTAGAATCATGAACGTTAGAGATTTTAGAGCAGGTATGAAGGACGGGATACCGGTTTTCATCGGATACCTGGCGGTATCCATGGCCTTTGGCATCATGGCGGTAAAAAATGGGTTGAGCGTGACTGAGACGACCCTTATATCTTTTACCAATTTTACCAGTGCAGGCCAGTTTGCCGGCGTTACCGTAATTGTTGGTGCAGGTACGTATCTTGAAATGGCTTTGACACAGCTGATCGTCAATCTGAGATACTCTCTTATGACAGCGACACTGTCGCAGAAGATAAGCAAGGATACTGGCTTTTACCATCGGTTCTTAATGGGCTTTGGAATAAGCGACGAGGTATTTGCCCTCTGTGTGCTGAGACAAGGTAAGCTTACTTCGTCCTATACCTACGGTCTAATATTCATCTGTATGACGGGATGGACATTGGGGACGTTGACTGGAGCTGTTTTCGGCAATATATTGCCCCAGAGTGTGGTTATGGCTCTCGGTATTGCGCTGTACGGTATGTTCATTGCCATTATCGTACCTCCTGCGAGATATAATCCGGTCATTATGCGCTTGGTCATCATGGCGATGCTGCTTAGTTTTCTGGTTTCTGTTCTCCCGGTACTAAGTAATATTTCTTCGGGATTCAGGATCATCCTGGTGACACTGCTTGTGGCCGGGTTTGCGGCATGGAAGTATCCCATTAAGGAGGAACTGGAACATGAAGCAAGGTAACATATACGTATATATAAGCATCATGGCAGTGGTTACCTATCTGATCCGCGTTCTGCCCCTGACACTGATAAGGAAAGAAATAACCAATACATACATCAAATCATTCTTGTATTACGTTCCCTATGTCACTTTAGCGGCCATGACCTTTCCCGCCATAATATATTCCACATCCAATAAACTATCGGCAACAATCGGCTTTGTGGTATGCATAGCCCTTGGATATCATAGAAAAAGTCTTATTACGGTAGCTCTGCTAGGCAGTATTACTGTATTCGTAGCGGAAACAGCGATGAGGATAATATGATTTTTTCGCATCTACCAAAACGGTAGATTCTTTTTTAAAATTATGCTATCAAAATGGGTAAGTGCAACATCAAGCTTGTTCGTTGTTGAAGTTAATAAATATAATATTGAATATTGTAATGTCTACAGTAGCAACAAGAAAGAATTCAAGAAGGAATGTCAAATAAGTAAGGAGAATATGTAGAAGTACGCGATGCTGCGTAAAGGTCGCATGTAAAACTGTTTCCTAGGAGGAAGACATGAAATTTCCCATTGGTAAATTGGAGAAGGCAGAGCCATTTACAGATATTGAATATATAAGCGGTCCGGACGGGCTGGACAATATTGTTGAGGGCGTCATCTTCATCAATGCAGTCCAGGGCTGTGAATATATTTCAGAGCGGGATTTGGTAATCCTTGGTGACAACGATTGGTATATGAATGCAGAAGGACAGGATACCCTGAAAAAGCGGGCAATAGAGAAGGGATTCTCCGGTATCGTCTTTTACAATGCCAGTTTCATTGAAATGCCGGATCGCATCCGAGCCATCGGAGAGGACTTGAAAATTCCCATCATATTGGCTGGCGATGTGACCAGGACCTATACCTACAGCGAGATATCGGATTACTTTTCTGAGAACTACTATATCCAGACCTCGGGGAAATTCCTGTCAAAGGATCTTCTTCTGAAGAAGTTCTACCAGTGCGCGGAGGATGAAAAGGTCCGCTGTATCATGGATAAGCTTTGGTGCTATACGGGACTGGAGGTATTTGCCAGCTATAAGGGTGAGGAGATAAGATTCGGTAGGAAAGAGCATATCCAAGCTGTAATAGAGAATAAGGACCATTGGGTCCGTATAGAGCCGGAAGGACTCCTGAAGAAGGAACGGATCGATTCCTATTATTTGGAAACATCCGGTGAGGAATATTACATATTGGTTTCCGGTTTTGACTCGGATTCCGTGGATGACCTATTCCTCTTGATCAGCAAGGAACAGAAATTCAATCCTCAGGACATTAAGGTCTTTTTTTACTCGTTGCTGGCATTGGATGTAGACAACAAGAAGAAACTGGCCGGATTCGCAGACCGGCACCAGGAAGTCATCACGATGCTATATAAGGGCGTAGAGGAAGATACAACGATCCGTGAGGCGCTAGATAAATATAATATCAGTATCAAAGAGAGCAATCTGGTCATTGTTTTCAATTTCAAGATTGAGAAGATGAATATCAGGAAACTCTTCTATGACCTACTGAACCTTATGCAAAAGAAGAAGATAGAGGGTGTGACGCCTCTGATCGGCTTGGTGGATGAGCAATTGGTGATCATTCTGCCGGCAGAGGTAGAAGAGCAAAAGACACTTCTACGTATCGCATCAATGGTTGAGAACTACGCATCCGGTAATGAGAAAGGGATTGGCGGCTACGCTGCCATGGAGCAGTTCATTAACTTAAGCAAGATGCTGAAGAGAGCTAGACAGGCCCTGCTATGGGCCCTCAGGGGACAACAGAGAGGATTGGTCAACTATGACGGGCTGGGAGTCCTGAAATACATAGGAGATATGGGAGCAAGTCAGTTCACAAGCGAAGGGGGCGTTTCAAGCATCAGCAAAGTAATCGCCTACGACCATGAGAATGACACAGAGCTCTTTCAGACGCTGCAGTCATATATCAAAAACCTGGGTAGTGTCTCCCGCGCATCCAGAGAACTGTTCATAAGTATCAATACGGTGAAATACCGCATTGCCCAGATCGAGAACCTGCTTCATATGGAATTGAACAAGGTTGAGGACCGCGCAGTGATCGAAGTGGAAATCCAGATGCATAAGATGATGCACATCTGAAACTCAATAGGAAAAGAGACCAAGGAATGCTCCCTGCAAATGAGGGGAGCGTTTTTTTGTTGTTGCCGAATTTGTCAAAAATATGGTAAGAAAAATGCAATTTTTGCAGTAGAGGAGTCCTCCCTGGTCTGGTTCAGCATGCTACATTGGTATTGTAATACAAGGCTGAATGTAGCTGGAATAACATTTGGAGGTATGGAGGATGACAGAAAGATTCCAAAATTTTGACAAGGAGCGTGACCTGCATTTCATGAGCCTAGCCAATGAAAGCAGCAAACGGGCGGGTGCTGAAGGATATCTTCCTTTCGGTGCGTTGGTCGTCGATGCTGACGGCAATATCGTCGTGGACGAGACCTGCCTAATCAAGGACGACCGTTCAGATGCCACGGCACATGCTGAGACCACCTGTGCGAGAGTCGCTTCACAGAAGTATGACAGTGACTTTCTGTGGAGCTGCACTTTGTACACACCGTTCGAACCCTGTGCTATGTGTACTGGCGCCATCTATTGGAGCAACATAGGGCGCATCGTATACGGATTGTCCGAAACCAGACTCAAGGAAGTGGGATCGGATGCCCAGGAAGGTTGCGACGAAGAGGAGTTCAGCGGACAGACGGAAACCTTCAACATCCCTTGCCGGGATGTAGTCAAGGGGGGGCAGAAGGATATCGTAGTCGCAGGACCAATCATACCGGAAGGTTCCGAACTGGAAACGGACATCGTCGGTGTAATGAACACCTGCTGGAACAAGTAGAGACGCGTTAGAAGCATTTTCGTACTGGGAGTTTAATCAAGTCTGTATTGTTAAGAAAATTGGAGTGGAGTAGAAGTGTATTTCGAGCAAATAACGGAAACATCTTACTGACAAATTTTTGCACAATGGCTTGCACAAGGAGAGAATCATGGCAGGACTTAAGAGTTTTATAGAAAAAATGGAAAGCTGTAACCAATATGCTACTGAACCGGTACCCAAGAATCTCAGAAAGAGCTGGGTAGGTCAGATGTTTGTCTGGGTCGGTTGGGTATTCTCAGTGACCGGCTTTATGGGTGGCGCCCTGATCGGCAGCCAACAGAAACTGGGATCGGCCATGTTGGCCATCGTACTCGGTATGGCTGTACTGGCCTTGATCGGCGTACTGCAATCCAGTACCGGAGCTAGAACAGGACTTAGCACCTACGTGTTGTCACGTTATGCATTCGGTACGGTAGGATCCAAGATCATTTCATTTATTTTTGCGTTGACCATCATCGGATGGTTGGCAGTGGGAATCAGTGTGGCAGCGGATGCGGCCTCATACATACTTCCCTTTGATCCCCAACTGATCAGCTTCGTATTCGCTATCATTATGTCGATTACCGCCTTATTCGACTACAAAGGCATCGAGTGGTTGAGCCGTATGGTGGTTCCGGCCATCGTAGTGTTCCTGGTATTCGGACTGTATAAGGCGACGGCAGGCGGTTTCACGGCACTGTTCGCTATGGCCCCCACGGATCCCAAACCGTTCACCATGTGTGTGGCGATGGTAATCAATTCCTGGATCACCGGCGCGATCGTCGCAGCAGATATTGGCAGATACGCCAAAAGCGAGAAGGATGCGGGCATTTCGACAACGCTGGCTTTCGTCGTAGGTTGTACCTTCTTCTATATCGTCGGTGCCATCTTCTCATTAGCTGTCGGCACCTGGGATATCGTTGAAATCATGGTTGGACTGCAGATGGGCATGGTAGGACTGTTCCTGCTGATCGCCATCCAGTGGACCACCATCCAGAACAACCTGTACTCAGGCAGTTTGGGAATGGCCAACACCTTCGACAAGACCAGCAAGCTGGTCATCACCATCGCGTTGGCTGTAGCCGGAGTAATATTGTCCACCTTCAAACTGTACAATTATTTCTTCGAGTTCATCCTGATCAGCGGAACCTTGATTGTACCCATCGCTGGAGTACTGATTACAGATGCACACCTGTTCAAGGGCAAGTACCAGAGGGATCACAAGGAGATCAAATCCAAGATTTATTTCCCGGCGGTTGCAGCCTGGATTGTAGGTGTGGCTGTAGGACACTATATCCAAGTGGGATCCAGCGCAGTCAATTCCATCGTAGCCAGTGCTCTGGTTTACTTCCTGGTAGTCAAGCTGACGCGGATGAGTGTTTTCGCCAAGGATGATGTGGCTGAGATATCAAGGGCAAGCTAAAGACATCAGCGTATAGGATACAAATACTAACAGTTAAAGGAACAACAGAAATACCGGGACAAGCAGAATCTATTGCATTCACATCTGATTTACTAAGAAATTCGGAATAGGAAATAGCTAAGATACTTGTTGCACACAGTTGTATGGCGTTATGCCAGAACTCAGGAGGTATGTATGTTGAAAAGATTATTAGTAATATTATTGCTCGCCGCTATGCTGGTATCAGTCGTTGGTTGCAGTTCCAATGATCCTGAACCCGCAAACGGTGAGGACGAAGTAGCAGAACCTGTAGCGGAACCGACAAAAGTTGCGTTACTGCTTGGCGGCCCGATCAGTGACATGGGTTGGAACGCATTGGCATATGAGGGTCTGATGCGGATCGGGGACAATTATGACAATGTTGAAACCTCATATGTAGAGAACATTCCCAAGTCGGATTATGAAGATGTATTCCGGGGTTTCGCGGAACAGGGATTCGATCTAATCATCGCGCATGGTTTTGAATTTGCGGATGCGGGTACCAAGGTTGCTGAAAAATACCCGGATACCTCATTTGCGGTAGTTAGCGGTATTCCTAACGGATCCAATCTATCCACCATCGGCATCGACTATACCCAACAGGGCTTCATCGCAGGGGCCATTGCCGGACTGATCACCGAAACTAAGATCGTCGGCGGTATGGGCGGCATGGATATTCCACCTATCGCAGATATGGTCAAAGGTTACGGTGCCGGAGCCAAGTATATTGATCCAGAGATCGAAGTGATCGCCACCATGACTGGTAACTTTGAGGATGCCAACCAGTGTAAGGAAATCACCTTTGCCATGATTGAAGCCGGTGCGGACACCATCATGGCATGCGCCGATCAAGCCAATCTGGGTGCAGTTGAAGGAGCCAAAGAACGAGACATCTATTATGTGGGCGTGAACACGGATATGAACGATATTGCTCCGGATACCGTGGTCAATACAGCAATCAATGACGGCGGTG
>DAOUPV010000106.1 GCA_030625965.1 Clostridia bacterium | reverse complement strand
AGCAATTCTTCATGGGCGTAAGGCAGGCCTTTTTCACAGGCCAACGTGAAGCTATTCTTAGTGAGCACCAGACGTCTGGCCAGATACTCTCCCGGTGAAATCCCCCCGTCGATCCCCAGCAGTTGGGCCGACAGATCATAGATCGCCGTCTCATCCCCGTCCAGGCCACGCCATATATCCTGGATTAGTGGATCTTCTAGAAGCTGACGATATACCGTCAGCGTATGCATATTCTTCATTGGCGCTCCTATTTCAGTTTCTTTCCGCAATGCGGGCAGTATTCGAATGTTGGCAAAATACGTTTCTGGCAATGGGGGCAGACACCCCCGCGCACCATTTTGTTTTCCAACATGTCCCAGTAACCAATGCTGTCTTCTTGGCCTTTCTCCAGTTTTTCACCCTTTTCCTTGCTGATCCAGTAGAGCGAACCGCAACGTCTGCACTGGACTCCGTAACGGGTGTTCCAGTGGAATAGTGGCAAAAAGAAGAACGAAAAGACACGTTCCACCTTGAACAACATGCCGGATTCAGTATCATCACAAATACGACAAGGTGAAAGGTTGATTTTCCTTATTCTCTTTTTGCGGTCCGTCACTCCGATTATTCCAAGGAAAAACATTACTCCTCCTCAAACCACTCGATGCCCGCCCTAAGTACGGGGTCGTGTGTGCCATCAGCCTCTTCACTGGTATAGGGTATCTCCAGGTCCATTATCAATAACTCGTTTTCCATCTTTTTCATCTTGGTATCGTATAGGTATGCTGTGGACAGCCTGAAGCCATAGCTCAGGTAGGGTGTGTCCACCGAGATGTTCTTAGCCAGCGCATGCACTTCGTATCCCCGACCGATAATCGTTGCATCCGCCAGCGTCTTAAGGCCCACAATCAGTTCATCCGGCGATTCCATGAAATTCTCATCCACCAGCACCACCAAGGGCTTGCTGTAATAGCTGCTAGCCGGTAGGACTGTTATGTTCTCAGCGGGATAGTATTCACTCTCGATGGGCTCATACTCATGATCGCTGAACCGCAGAAGCAACGGTGAATATTTGGTCTTCTCGTAAAACAAGGTCTCCTGCATCTCGGTGAAATACCCCAATATGGCCTTTTCAAAGACGATATAGTCTATGGCCTTGTCGGCGCCCCTAAGATCCAGGATCAAACCTGATGTATTCTGCATCCGGGCCATCTCACTCTGGAACAGCGGCAGGTTCTCCATGTACAAGCTGTTCAGGCGGATGTAAGCCAGATTGCTTTCCTCGATATATTCTCCATAGGTCGTTCCGTTGTTTGCCCCTGTGATTACTACCCCGTTGACTCCGGTGATGTTCATGGCTTCCTGCCATTCCAGAAGCAAGGTATATTCCGTACCGTCCTCCTTGAGGAAATCCAGCTTACAGTACTGCGGATTGATTGCCTCTAGGTATTGGTGATAGTAGGTCATGAAATATCGTTCGCTGAACATACCGGCTGTCTCCGGATAGAGACCATACACACTATCCGCGAGCATCACCTGGTAGAGGTCCCACGCATTGCGGTCATCCACCTTTAAAAGCACATCGCCCGGCTCTAGGTAATCCATATAGTCTTCGTTGTCCCGGAAGGCCTCATGATAGTTCTTCAGGAAGACCTGCTCACCTTTGGTTTTAATGTTGATCAACAAGTTGTGTTCAACACCACTTAAATTTCTATCCGCCAGTCTGGTCCCTGGATCGTCCAGCAGGCTTAACATCTCGGAGACAGCATACAGATAGGACTGCTCCGAAAGAGACTCGTCCTCTATGATCGACTGGTAGAAGGCAGTGACCTCCTGCCAACTATAGCCGAAACGGGATTCCTTGATATTCAGATAGGGGAACGCATCCCGGACGATCCCAGTAACGCTGCTGAAGAAATTCAGCCGTCCCTCCATCTCAGGATTCTCTATTTCCTCACTGATCCGGTACGGTTCGAACTCTACCCATTCTTCAGCATTCAAAGATTCTTGGGCAAAGCGCACTGAGAACTGTAATACGACCGCGATAACCACCATCGCCAGTAATATACCGACCAGCTGAAACTTCTCTTCCACTCATTTACTCCTTGGCTACTTCGATTTCGAAGTCTTATCTATCAAAAAAGATATTCTTGGCGGCAATGGAAAGTGGTATGCCATAGGAAATCGTGACTTTTTCATCCAGCAATCCCAGGTTCACAGCAGCCACCCCGGCGGTGAAGAATACCCTGTTGTCTATGCGCTCATCAGCTGCAACTGCTACGGCAGAACCGACAGCAATTCCCAGATCGGTTATGGCAAGCGCACATCGGCCTTCGGCCTGAACCATGCCCTGACAATCCTTAAACCCACACAAACCACAAGGTGCGACACTACGCGCTCCGGTCTTAGCACCGATCAGTACGATACCACCAGCATTGCGTACACATTCAGCATCCCTTATGAAATAGCTCATATCGCTCTCTTTGCCGATGCGCTCTATTTCATCCGCCAGTGCATACCGGTCTTCACCGGTCAGAAAGACCGTAGAGATGACGTCAACGCCCTTAGCCTTGGGGGCTGTTCGGGCCGCCGCACACATTTTAGCGGCTACGTGCAGAATCTGTTCTCTTTCTAGTTTATCCGAGCTATAGATCATGGCTGCCCTCCTTGAAGGTCTTCCAATCCGCGGTCTGTGTCCAGTCCAGCGAATCCTCTTCGCGCCGTTTGGTTTCTTCCCCTTTGTATCCCAGAGCCATGATAGATAGTACATCCAAGTGCTCCGGCAGTCCTAGCAATTCTTTGAGATAGTCCCCCGAAGACACAGTCTTGTCTTCATCCTGGCAGCGGTTACGGATCTGCACCCAGCAGGATCCCAGACCCAGTTCTTCTGCCATCAGCTGGATGAAGGTCGTCGCGATGGAAGCGTCCTCAATCCAGATGTCGGTTATGCTGGTATCGCCCATTACCACAATAGCATGGGACGCTTCTTTGATCATCTTAGAGCCGTGAGCCTTGGCAGATGCCAATTTACCCAGCATCTCCTTGTCGTCCACAACCAGAAAACGGCAGGATCTCTTGGTCCGACCGGTGGGGGCCAACAGGGCCGATTCCAGGATGGTACGAATCTGTTCATCGGATATCTTCTCTTCGGTGTAGCGTCTACAACTTCTTCTGTCATAATATAGTTCTCTCAAATGATTCATAATGCCCTCCATTGTTATTAAACATTATACATCCTTCTATCAGCGAATAAAAGACACCAGAGGTCAAAAAGAAAGCCGCGCGATGCGCGACTTTCTTTCCATTATTTCAATCTGTAGGCAATATGTACGGAGATTTCCACCCGGACCTCGCCAGGCAGCACCTGGGTCTCTTCAGCGCCACCAATTCCCTTGACGGCATCCGCCCGGTAATAGGGTTGTCCGCCATAGTCGCTGACGCTCAGGGTCTGTACTCCGTCAATGCTTTCACCGCTGGCAGAAGCCGCGGCATCTGCCTTCACCTTGGCCTTGGCTACCGCTTCTTCAATAAGAGTTTTCTTGTACTCTTCCCTCTTCTCGTCGGAGACGGTGAAGTTCACACCCTCAATATATTGGGCTCCGGCCGCAACCGCTTCATCGATGACCTTACCAACGATGTCCAAATTCTTGATGGTCACGCTCAGACGATGTCTGGCTTCGTAACCGTCAATATCGTTCTTACGAGTGTTCTCGTCATAGATGTAAGTGGGATAGAAATCTATGCTGCTGGTCTCAATGTCCTCTTTGTCCACACCAGCTGCCACGATGGCCGCGATCACCTCATCCGCAAGTACAGCATTATCCGTCTGTACCTGTGCGGTATCCCCCCTGGTAAGAACAGTCACATAAACCTCTCCTTGGTCGGGGAGCACTTCCATGTAGGAGGATGCATCCACCGAAATGGTCGCCAGGTTCTGCGGTGCAACAGCTGCGCTCTGGGTACAGCCACCTAATAAGAAAGCGAGCAGAATCATTGCTACGGTCATAAGTTTGATTGTCTTTTTCATCATATTTCACCTTTCTTTCAGCTTAGTTCATACCTCTAGACGCTAGTATAGCTATCTTGTTCCCAATTTAAGGCAGATAGTACTCCTGGGAGTTGCCATCTTCGTCTGTCACTCTCAGATAGACGATTTCTGTCTTGGGGCTGACCAGAATGTCATTGGGGGTGGTCTGGAATCCATCGTAATTCAAATCGTATCCGACCTCTCGCCAGGCTACCCAGGGCACTTCGGAGCAGTAGATCCAATTCTCCGTTCGGTTGAACAGATAGTCGTAGCGCTTGCCGAGTAGCGACTCTGCCTTCTCCACAGCCTGTGTGGCCTGCTCTTCGGTCGAACCCTTCACCCGCAGCATCAGGACAACGTCATAGCGTTCCCGCCAGTTGTTGCGCCAGTATTTGGTAATATTTTTCTCCCATGATTCAAGTCCACTGGATTCGACCACCCGTCTGGTATCCACCACAACGCCAGAATGGCCGCCCACTACGATGGTGATGGGCAGATTCAAGGCTTCGAAAGTCAGGGGAATATCCCCTGGTGCACCCAAATAGGTCTCCCCCTCCATTAGTACCGGTACCTCCCGGTTATCGGTTTCGATCGGGGTTCCTGCCTGTACCTGCCTAATGAATCTTTCCATCTTCAGATTCATGGTCCACCATTCACCGGCGATCTGCATACTGTAGAGTACGAGCAGGAAAATTGCCACCCGCCCCAACAGTTTACGCATCGGCATCCTCCATCAGAAAATGCATATATCCCGTCCTTGGTGATTTGTGATGCTGCTGGAAATAATCCGTCAGAAGCGCCACCTTGTCCTTGCGTCCCATCATCTGGTAGAATTCCATCCAGTCTTCCAGATACATCAAGGGAACCCTTTCCCCATACAGGAGGATTTCCCGTTCGATGCTTTCCCGGGATATGTGTATGCTGCCCATACGATTTCCACTCACAACACCAAAATCAGCAATGATGTCCACATCCGTTGCCTCACAAACCAACGTACAGAATGATGAACTGGAGTAGAGCGCCTGTCTTTGTTTGATCCTCACCTCACCCAAATCCCTCAGGATTGCAGCAACCGTTCCTGCAGAGTTCCCGTTGATGAACAGGTCGATGTCTCTAGCCTCTTCAACCAGACCGCTAAGATACAGCAACATCGATGAGCCGATGGCGAACTCCACCCCTGCCTCGTTCAACCTTCCAGAGATTTTTGCCAGCATTTTCAGTTTGTCTTCCATGTCATTCCACCTCTATAATCAGTACTTTCAGATAATTGCTTTCCGGATAGCCCGCCTTCGGGGGGAAATCCACCGGATTCCTGTGTTCCTCAAGCATCTTATACCTGCGGCCGGCTTTTTTCACGGCCTGCTCTGCGAACTGGCGGAATTTCTTGATTCCCAGTGTCGAGCAGTTGGTGGACAACACCAGAATTGCTCCGGGTGCAGCCACTGCAAGTGCGAGTTCCACCAGTTCCTGGTAGTCCTTTTCCGCCTGGAACACCTTTTTCTTGGACCGGGAGAAGCTTGGAGGATCCAACACAACAAGATCGAATTCCAGCTCCTTCTTCCGGGCATAACGGAAATAGTTATAAATGTCCTCAACGATAATCTGCTCATCTGTGGGATCCATCCCATTCAGCCTAAAGTTCTCTTCCGTCATCGGTCTGCTCCGGTTGGCCAGATCCACTGAAACGGTCTTGCTGGCCCCTCCAGCCTTGGCTGCAACCGAGAAGGCACCGGTATAGGAAAAGGTGTTCAGCACCACCCTGTCCCTGCCGTAACGCCTTATCAGGGCTTTTCTAACCTCCCGCTGGTCCAGGAAAATCCC
>DAOUPV010000143.1 GCA_030625965.1 Clostridia bacterium | reverse complement strand
AGATGAAGGCAAGGTTATCATTACACCTGGCTCAGTAAGATACGAAACCATGACTATAGAAGATCTGGTAGTGATTGATATAGAAGGAAACGTGTTGGAAGGATACAACAAACCCTCATCTGAATGGCGGATGCACAACGTAATCTATAAGCATAGACCAGATGTGACAGCCGTTGTCCACACCCATTCCCCATATGCTACGTCCTTCGCGGTAGTCGATAGAACCATCCCAACCATATTGATTGAAATGATTCCTTTCTTAGGAGGCGATGTTGAAAAAGCGAAATTCGGCCTCCCAGGAACAGAAGAGGTGGGAATAGAAGCTTTGAAGGTTCTAACCGATAAAGGTGGCTGCCTACTGGAAAACCACGGAGTACTAACCATCGGCAACAGCATCAATCAGGCATTTACCAGAGCAGAATATGTTGAAGATGCTGCGAAAATCTACCACCTTGCGCTGCAAGTTGATACGCCCAATACGATCCCCGATGAAATACTGGCAAGAATGAGGAATGGCAAGAGCAATTCTTCTGATGAATAGTGCGGGACTGCCATTTCCTGCCACCGTGTCATCATTAAACTAGATATGAATCCCACAAGTTACCCCCTTGAAATAGTAGAATAATGCAGAATAAGAGCTGACTTCCTTTATAGGAAATCAGCTCTTATTCTTGTTCTGCATCAATGTCAAGTTAGGCACGCAATTTATTGTGCACTATCCAATTATATAGCAACCCTTAGCAGTAATGATCCGATCAAAACAGAGCTACCGTAATAGTCTTGAACTTGCAGGCGTGACGACACAGGAAACCAGCACAAATTCATCTCCAACGGGCGTTGAGGTCTACCAGTGCTCTGCTTTCACCAATGAGTTATAATTTTCTCCATTACCTATGCCTTGCACATTCCACAGGGTCTTCTCCCATGTTCCACCCTATAGCCAGAGTCACCTTTCATCTGATCTCAATTTATGCCAGCATGAGGTTTCTCCCGGTTTAAGCAAATAGTGAATTATTGAAGCTGTCGACCTACCGCATTGATATTCACTTAGCAAGCAATCTTCAGGGATTGTCTTGTCACAGTTCCAAACAAACTCGCACCTATAGTGAGGTTCCATTTGCATTATTCTTTCTTAATCACCTTAAAAGTTATACTGCCAGCAGCCAATATCTATCCATTTTTCATGCTTATAACCAACTTCCTTAAAATGAGCAACCTTTTCAAATCCTAGTCTTTCATGCATTGCAACACTTCCATTGTTAGGCAATGAGATGACACCTATGATTGTATGTACCCCCTTATTCTTCAATATTTCTATAAGGTGAGTATATAGTTTTGCGCCGATTCCTCTACTCTGGTAATCCTTATCAACGTATACTGTTGTTTCTACAGTATATCGATAAGCGCTTTTCACCCTCCAGTCTGCTGCATAAGCATAGCCGACTACCCTCTCATCAATCTCATAAATGATCCAGCGACTATCCTTATCTATATCCCTTATTTTCGATCTCATTACTTCCACTGTTACAGGTGATTCCTCAAAAGTAATGACCGTATTTTGGATATAATAATTATATATATCACATATTTCCTGTGCATCTCTACTATCTACATTCCGTATCATACTCCACCGGCTCCTTCCTATCTTCACTGTGACTAATCATGTCATCTTTTATTTACTTTATTATACGCGAAAAGAATCCTTACGGATTCCTTGGAGCCAACAGACTCGTTTAACAGGTCGTCTTCAGCTCGAATGTTACTTCTATTACTTACATTTCAATCTATTGAACAATTCTTCCCTTGTCATGGGATCTTCATGCCCACCAAGGCATATGGCGAAGTCAAGCTTTCGAAGCACGTCCACATATTTGTTCAATTTCACCGGGTCATAGGGCAGCGCTTTTATGGTATCAAATAAGCGTTCCGGATGTTTCGGGTCATAATCCCATTCCAACCCCAGCATATCTTTTCCGTGGCTGTCACCCAGGAACAGTATTCCTTCGCCCTCCACACAGCAGACCAGCGAATCCTCTGAATGAGGGCCGCCAACATGCAGTAACTCACAGATTGCTCCTCCCAGGTCGATGGTCATCCGTTCTGTAAAAACAATATCCGCCGTGGATACTCGGATTCGGCTACGATCACCGTATTCCTTTCCTAGCATGTCCAGGCAGAACGAAATGGCACCATGCCCTTCAATCTTGCTTTGCAGAAATGCTTCATCCCATGTCCAGTCCTTACTCAAGGCCAGCTGGTCATTCGTCTGTCTTGTTGCAATCGTTGGCATCCCCAGTGCGCACATACCAAAAGCATGGTCATAGTGCCAGTGGGATATTACAGCGAAATCAGGGTGTGGCAAGTTCTTCTCATCCAATGCCTCGAAGTACTCCTGCACATGTTCCGGTGATGCTCCAGCGTCAAACATCAGCGAGAACTTATCCCCTTTTACATATCCCAAATTTGGACGGTCTGAGTAATGATTATACTTCGTATAGAAAACTCTGTTAGTCAAACGTTCCAACACAACTTATTCCTCCATTATCAATGTATTACTGTTCCATCATCAGTATTGTCCCTGATTGCTATTCGTCTAACTTCATTCAGATTTTATATGCAATTTTCCTTTTGCCGTTAGCCACATATCCAGTATAACAAATCTTTCGCAACTACGAACATTGACGGCATTGAATTTGCTGGAAGGCTCCATCACATATAAGAGCGAGTCCTCTACCTAGCTCAATAAGAGATATTAGCCAACCAATTTCTGAATCTCTTAGAAAGACAAAAAAGAACCCTTACGGGTTCTCTTGGAGCCAACAACCTGGAGAGAACTGGTGACATCCGCCTTACCATTTTTTTCTGGATCCCATATTCACAACGACTCAAATCAATCCATAGTATATAGGATCTACGAATCCAATTTCACTCA
>DAOUPV010000075.1 GCA_030625965.1 Clostridia bacterium | reverse complement strand
TGGCAAACGGGATTATTCGGAAGAGTTTCTTAAGGATTACGATGAGTACATGGTGCTGTATGGAGCCCGTGGTTTCAAAGAGGTAGATATTGCGGCCAAGAGAACCTATGAGGACCTGCCGGCCTTTTTCAACCAGCTGGTACACATCAATACTGAGGACAATCGTCTGCTGGACGTTAAAGAGAGAAGGAAAGAAGCGTATGATAAGCTCCTTGGAATAGCCAAACAGGAGGGTTTCGAGAAGAAGTTCATCAAGCATGCCACCAAGTACCAGGAGACTTTCGGTTACAGGGAGGATCCCAAGTATATCATTGTTCTGGCCGCAGACCAGTTGAGACGGGCGGCGTTCGTTTTGGCGGATCAGTTCGTAGCGGAGGGTAGACTGGCAAATAGGGATCAGATTTTCGACCTTACAGCGGAGGACATCGACCGGGCGCAGAGGGATTCAAGTTTTGACCTGATCAAGGCTGGGAAAGAAAACTTGTCTCACTATGTGTCAACAAAGCAGGTGAAAAATTGGCCCAACATCATCGACAGCAGGGGCAAGATCATCCGGGGAAACAGCGTGAGTGAAGACGGAGATATCGTGGGAGATCCCATAGCGCCAGGCGTGATTGAAGGTCGGGCCAAGGTGCTCTATTCACCCTATGAGAAGCAGTTGGAACCGGGTGAAATCCTGGTGACCAAGGCCACGGAACCTGCCTGGACACCGGTATTCGTCAATGCGGTAGGTGTAGTCCTGGAGGTAGGCGGCCCGTTGCAACATGGAGCCATCATCGCCAGGGAGTACGGCATACCCTGTGTCAGCGGAGTGGCCGATGTGCAAAACCTGATCAACGACGGAGACTTGTTGCAGGTGGATGGCTCAAGGGGTATCGTCAGAATTCTGGAAGATAGTGCTGCCTATTAATGCAGGTTAAGAGCTTGGTCTTATTATTCAGGGAGGTCAGTAAGATGATTATCAACTTCGATTCAAAAGAAGAAGCCCTACTCAGTCAAGTGGGTGGAAAAGGAAAGGCCCTGATCGAAACGGCGAATGTCGGATTCAATGTTCCGGCGGGACTCGTTCTGACGGCGGACTTCTTTTCCGGTTGGCTTCAGGAGATTCAGGATAGTCAGGCCTGGTCGGTATTTTTGGAGGAACAGACCAGGGAAACATGCGAGAACCTAAAGGATTTGGCCCGCATGCGTACACTTACACCGGAACAGAGAAATATGTTGGAAGCGGGAGTAGCGGCGTTACCTGGTACATCCTTTGCCGTGCGCTCCTCCTCGCCAGAGGAAGATCTCTCGGAGACGAGCTTCGCTGGACAATATGATACCATGCTGGGTGTCGGTGCAGAGGGACTAGAAGCGGCCATCGCATCTGTATACGCATCCATGTATGACATCCGGGTGGTGGATTATAAAAAGCGGAACGGTCTGGCATTGGAGAATCCTCGCATTGCGGTAATCCTTCAGGAACAGATCGACTCGGAGGTGAGCGGTATCGCCTTTTCGCTCAATCCGAACAACAACTGCTACGACGAAGTGATGATCAACGCCAGCTTCGGTCTGGGTGAAAGCGTCGTCTCGGGCCGGGTGACCCCGGATGCCTATGTGGTAGACAAGGTGAAAGGCAAGATTGTAGATAAGAAGGTGTCAGATAAAGCCTCAGGCCTCTGGTTGAGCCCTGAGGGAGGAACAGAAAGCCGGGACAATGAAAATCCAGGGGAGACAGCGCTGTCGGATTCTTGGATTATGGCGGTGGCCGATCTGGCTGCCAAGTGCGAGGCGCATTACGGCAAACCCATGGATATTGAGTGGACTCTAAACGGCGAGGAGCTATATCTGCTGCAGACCAGACCCATAACCAGCTATATCCCGTTGTTTGAAGAGATGCTTACCAAACCGGGTGAGAGAAAGAATCTCTATATGGACCTGGTGGTCATGACTCAAGGATTTTCGGAAAGCTTTTCTGTAATGGGATTCGATATTTGGAAGAGACTGTTTTCCAGCATGGATGAGTTTTCCTTCCCTGAAGGAATGGATGGTATAACCCTGTTCTACCATGGTCGCCAGTATTTCCATGTACCCAATTTGCTGAAGGGTTTGGGCAAGATGGGCGGCGCTATGATCTACAATTATGACGGTTCAATTAGACGGGCCATGGATAGCATTGATCTAGCAGAATATATGCCGGACAAGAAACCACCGAGGGTCAAAAAGGCCATGTGGGACATACTTAAGATGAGTTTATCGATGATGCCCATGATGATCCGGGCCATGCTCTTTGACTACCGCAAGGTGGAGGCTGAGTATTTGGAAGCATCCGTGATCGTAAAAGATCACTTCAGACAGGAGCCAGTTCTGAGCAAGTCCATGTTGGAATTGACGGATGAGTTTATGGGCCTATTCAGCGGGGTTGTCAAGAGAATGGGGGTTGCCCTGGCTGGTATGAACGCAGACCGAGTACTGAAGAAGATGTTCAAAGGAAAGGGAGTGGACGAATACATCACGGCCATAAACATGGATTCCAGAAGCAATCCAACCAGCGCCATGGGCAAACAGATGTTTGAGCTGGCTAGTTCCCTGGAATTTCAAGAGACCCAAACAGGTGAGGAATTCGCATCCAGAATACAGGAGGGAAAATATTCTGATGTCTTCCTGGCCGATTATAAGAAATATATGCATAACTTCGGCAGCAGGGGCTTCAAGGAAATCGATGTGGCCACCCTGAGGGCCTATGAGGACCTAGCTGGTTTCTTTGAGAGATTGAAGGACATCAATATTGGAGAAAGCCATTTTCTTGAAATCGAGAAGCGAAAGGAACAGGGCTTCCAGGAACTGCTCAAGGTGGCTCAGAAGGACGGTTTCGAGAAAAAATACAGGAGGCAGGTTGAGGTCTGCCAGGCACTGTTCGGTTATCGTGAAGAAAAGAAATACCTGATCGTCATGGGTGTCGACCAGATGAGACGGGCGGCGCTGGCCAAAGGCGAGATGTTCGTCGAGCGGGGCCGATTGGAGCTGCGGGAGCATATTTTCGATCTGAACATTGGTCAGATTAGCAGAGCTGAAGAGGATGCATCATTCGATATGGAAGCCGCAAGGAAGGAAAACCTGGAACCCTATGAGCAGGTTTCTAAGGTCAAGCACTGGCCGATGCTGATCGATTCCAGGGGAAGAATTTTCCAGGAACTAAGAAAGAGCGAAGAAGGGGACCTCTTGGGAGATCCCATCGCTCGTGGTGTGGCCCGGGGTCGGGCCAGGGTGATGCTATCTCCGGATGAGAAACATCTGGAGCCGGGTGACATTCTAGTCACTGTGGCCACAGAACCGTCTTGGACACCGGTGTTCGCCAATGCCACAGCCGTGGTCATGGAGGTTGGCGGTGCGTTGCAGCACGGGGCCGTTATCGCCAGAGAGTACGGATTACCTTGTGTCAGCGGTCTTCCTGGTGTTACTAGCATCATACCGGACGGAGCTCAAATCGAGGTGGACGGTAATAACGGCATTGTCAGGTTGCTGGGATAACATTGCTAAGTTTCATGGGATTCACATGATGAATCCTGTAAATTCGAACCCTGTCCGCGAGGCACTCGCGGACAGGGTTTCGTATCGTCTGAACAGGTGGGGAAATAACGGTCGATACGGGAGGGAGCATCATTTGGTGCCCGGCCGAAAAGGAAACGTCCGATTAATCATCGCTAAATTGCTGACTAATTGCCATATAGCAACATCTATGATACACTTAATCGGACGAAACAGAATCGACCGGAAGGACCGGTCGTAACAGGAGGTGTGGTAATGATGCTTTTCCAGGGCGAATCGAGAGTTGTTGAGTATAAGTTGTCATATAGCAAGACGCTGTTGAAAACTGTCAGCGCCTATGCAAATTACCACGATGGATACATAGTTCTTGGTGTAGATGATTCTGGGAAGGTTGTCGGTCTGGATGATGCAGACGAAATCAAGCTCAGTCTTGAGAACGCAATCAATGATGCCTTAAGGCCAAGACCTTTTTACGAGATGTGGACTGAGATGCAGGACGGTAAGGCGCTGGTCGTTTTGAAGGTGTACAAGGGGGACAGTACGCCGTATGTGATAGGGAACAGAGCCTATAAGAGGAATGATACCTCGACGGTCCAGGTGGACCGCGCTTCTTACGAAGAGCTGATATTGCTAGGCAAGAATCTTAGCTATGAGAAACTTGCATCGGATAACCAAACCCTGAGGTTCAAGCTGCTAGGTGATAAACTAGAAGAGTTTCTCGGTATCGACCGGTTTTCTGAAGATCTTTTGGTCACCTTAGGTTTGAAATTCAGGGGTCAGTACAACAATGCAGCTGCTCTGCTCTCAGATGTAAATCCCTTGAAATCATCTGTTGTACAACTAGTAGCATACATGGATAGCGGTGTAATGCACATCAGGGATAGACAGACGTTGAATCATCTTTCAGTATTAAAACAGTACGACCATTGCATGGATTTCTACCGGAAGCATATCAATGTATCGGAGCGGATTGATGGACCCTATAGAAAGACTATCGAGGAGATACCCCTTGTGGCCTACCGGGAAGCTGTGGCCAATGCCATCCTCCATAGAGACTATACCCGCAAGGTGGATATGCGGGTGGAAGTCTTTTCAGACCGGGTGGAAATCATGTCACCCGGAAGCCTTCCGGTAGGTATCACGGAACAGGAATACTACGAAGGCAAGGTATCTGTCCCGAGGAATCAATTGCTGGCGGATGTGTTCCTGCGACTTGGGATTATAGAAAAGCTGGCTACCGGTATACGCAGAATTAAGGAATACTATCGGGCATACGACGTGACACCTGAGTTTCGGGTGGGTGAAAACAGCATTCTGGTCATCCTGCCCAAGGTTATCGCGGAGGAGAAGGTTAAGGAGAGAGGCGCTACCTATCTGGACAGCCTGAATGACCATGAACTGCTGATTTACAGGTTGCTGCAGAAGAACGGCGAGATGAAGCGTATGGACATCGAGGATGCGCTGGGGCTTAGAAAGTCCCAGACGGTGGAACTAATTCGGCATATGCGGGAGCGTCAGTTGATTGCTCAAATCGGAAATGGCCGGACAACACGCTATACATTGCGTAAATGATTACTGTAATCTGTGTGTTTTTACAAGTTATATTTGTGAGGGGAATAGGGAAAGAAGTATACTTAGGTATAGAAAGATAATCGGGAGGGGGAGATGCTATGTTCCGGGAATCTAGATATACCTATGAACCAACAAAGGCGGAATTGCGCCAATATAACGTAGTCTCATTTCTGCTCCTGCCTCATTATCGAAAGTATGTCCGCAACTTGCCCATCAAGGAGACAGACCATGTGCTCGACTACTGCACCGGGCCGGGAATACTGGCCAGAGAGCTGGCCAAGAGGCTTTCGAAGGGTAGCTTGCATGTGGCCGATGTTTCGGAGACTTGGCTACGGATAACGGTGAAACGGCTGGCAGGTTACGACAGGGTATACAGCCACAGGTTGGAAACATTGGGTGAACTGATCGGCGGGGGTGGACTGGACAAGGTGATCTGTCACTTTGTACTTCATGAATTCCCCAGGAGGTACCAAAAGAGGGCAGTGCACCAGTTGGCGAACAACCTGCGGAACGGTGGCGAACTATTTATCAGGGAGCCGGTATCGGAACATCACGGAGTCGGTGCGGATTGGCTGACCCAGGTACTGACCGATTCCGGAATTGAAATACGAAGCAGAAAAGAAGGCAGAGCTACCCTGCTGGGGGCCTATGTGGACCTGTGGGGCGTAAAGTGCGAAGACGAGAACGAATAAAGGTGACGGATGGAAAACAAACGAGCGGTCATAGAAAGAATCGTATACAGTAATCTGGAAACCGGATTCTGCGTGCTGCGCATGCAGGATGAGGAGACGGAAGAGGCCTTCACGGCTACTGGTGTCTTCACGAATCCGGTGGCCGGAGCTGAATTCCTGTTGGAAGGAGACTATACGGAAAGTCGTTACGGTCGGCAGTTTAAGGTGAACTCCACGGTGGAGAAGTTGCCGGCCAGCCTTAAGGGATTGGAGCGCTATCTGGGCAGCGGCCTGATCCAGGGTATCGGCAAGGTCAATGCGCATAAGATCGTGGAGGCGTTCGGGCTGGACACCATCTCGATCATCGAGGAGGAACCGGACCGTCTGCTGCAGCTGGAGGGCATCGGCAAGAAGAAGCTGGCTAAGATCACCAAGGCCTGGAACGACCAGAAGGAAATCAAGAATGTGATGATCTTCCTGCAGGGCTACGGTGTATCTCCAGCCTATGCGGTAAAGATCTATAAGGCTTACGGCAATGACAGCATACGGAAGGTGAAGAACAATCCCTACGCCCTGATCAAGGACGTATGGGGTATCGGCTTTACTCTGGCTGACAATCTGGCTCGTACCATGGGCATTGGAAATGAATCGGAGGAACGCATCCGGGCGGGCATCTTCTTCATACTGGAGGAGATGAGCAAGTCCGGTCATTGTTATGCCACGTTCGAGGAACTGACCGGCCAGGCGGCCCGGGTGCTCCTGGTGGGTGAGGAGATGGTGGAAGGAGAGATCCGCTATCTGGCCAGGGAAAACATCATCGTGTCCGATTACGAGGATCTTTTCTACCTGCCCTTCCTATACCACTGCGAGGTGGGCATCAAGAACCGGGTGGAAGAGATGATGAAGGTCCAGCCTCTGCGCCTATCCGTGGATGAGGTCTCGGTGGTAGAGGAAGTCAGCCGTACGGCTGGCATCCTCTATGACGATATCCAGCTATCGGGCATCCGCATGAGTCTTGCCAGCCGCCTGATGGTGCTGACCGGGGGTCCTGGTACCGGTAAGACGACGACGGTGATGGGTATCATCCGGGCGCTGGAGATGGGCAAACGCTCCATTCTCCTCGCAGCCCCGACTGGGCGGGCTGCCAAGCGCATGACTGAGACCACAGGCAAGAAGGCCTCGACCATCCACAGACTATTGGAGTTCAGCCCGGCGGAGGGTTTCCAACGCAACGAGGAGAATCCTCTGGAGTGCGATACCCTAATTTTGGACGAAGCGTCCATGGTGGATGTGTCTCTTATGTATACCGTTCTCAAGGCTCTGCCGGATACGGCAACCTTGATCTTGGTGGGTGATGTGGATCAGCTGCCTGCCGTGGGCCCGGGCAACGTGCTCAGGGACTTCATCGACTCCGAGATGGTGGACGTCATCTGTCTGGAGCGCATATTCAGACAGGCCAAGACCTCGGCCATTACCGAGAATGCCCACCGGGTGAACCGGGGGGAGATGGTTGCCAAGGGCCCGGATCTGGAGGATGACTTCTTCTTCATGGAGGAGGCGGATACCAGGAAACTCCTGAGCACCATCAAGGACCTGGTCGCAAGACGTCTGCCCAAACGCTACAATCTGGATCCCTTGCGGGACATCCAGGTGCTGACGCCCATGCAGAAGGGCGATCTGGGGGCTAAGAACCTCAACAAGGAGCTGCAGGAGGTGCTGAACCCGGAGACCAAGAAAATCATCTTCGGGCTGACCGAGTATCGCTTGCATGACCGGGTGATGCAAATCCGCAACAATTACGAGAAGCGGGTGTTCAACGGGGACATCGGGACCATAAGCGGCGTGGATCTGGATACCAAGCAGCTGTTGGTCAACTTTTCCGGGGATGAACTGGTCTACGATCTGGGGGATCTGGATGAACTGGTGCTGGCCTATGCGGTCACCATCCATAAGTCCCAGGGTTCGGAATACCCGGTGGTGATTACGCCGCTGACCATGTCCCACTACATGATGCTGCAGCGGAATCTGGTCTACACGGCCATCACCAGGGCCGAGAAGCTGATGATACTTCTGGGCGAGAAGCGGGCACTCAGAAAGGCCATAAACACCAATGACGTAAAGAAGAGGAATACCATGCTTAAGGTCAGGTTGCAGGAGATGCTGCAGTAAATGTTCGGTAGACTCAATTCGATACGGGAATACTAATATACTTTCAAAAGATCAATGACCGGGGCGGTAATTCAGCAACGGTCATTTTGTTGTTCAGATGATTGCCTGTGGTATTTCCTGAAAAAATCATCCTAGGTGTCCAGAAGGGTTGCGTGGCGCATTATATTGACAAGACCAAAAGAGAGTGATATTATTTTTTTAAAACAAGATTTAATAAATCGTGATTTAAGGAAGGTGTTTCTATGTTCGTAGGTCGGGGAAAAGAACTTGCATTCTTTGAGGACAGGTATAGCAACACGGGTGGGCAGCTGATTGTCCTTTATGGAAGAAGGCGGATCGGAAAAACTGAATTGCTTAGGGAGTTCTCAAAGGACAAGGCGCATGTATTCTATTCCTGTACAGAGACTACGGACGACAAACAGCTTGAAGGCTTTTCCAGAAGACTGTTCAAGTTGTATCGGGAATCGGAATACCTTACCGCGTTTACTCAGTGGGAGTCGGCGTTCGAGTATTTTGCTAAGAGCAAGGTTGAGGGTAAGAAGTTACTGGTTATTGATGAATTTCCCTATATGGTGAAAGGTAACCGCTCCATCCCCTCTGTGCTTCAGAACAGCTGGGATGCTATCATGAAAGATGAGAACATCATGATTGTATTATGTGGTTCATCAATGAGCTTCATGGAGAACGAGATCCTCGGTGAAAAGAATCCTTTGTTTGGTAGAACCACTGGCATATACAAGATGGATCCGCTGGGATTCAGCGATGCGAGACGGTTCTTTAGCCGCTATGATCTTGAAGATGCAATATCGGCGTATGGCATCTTGGGCGGGGTTCCTCATTATCTGAAACAGTTTGATGATGGGCGTACCATCAAGGAAAATATCAAAGAATCAATCTTGAGCAAGGGCAGCACGCTATACAATGAAGTGGAGTTTCTGATGAGACAGGAACTCAGGGAAACCCAGGTGTACAATACGCTGATTTCCGTGATCGCCATGGGGAACACCAAGCTGAACGAAATACATCAGAAAACTGGGATTGAAAAAGCCAAGATTGGTGTATACCTGAAAAATCTTATAGACTTAGGAATCATTGTAAGGGAATTTCCAGTGACTGAAAGGCTGAAAGCCAAGGTCAATGTGCAGCGAGGGCTTTACAAAATCACGGATCAGTACTTCAAGTTCTGGTATCGCTTTTTATATCCTAACATATCCGAATTGGAGGAACATGAAGTTGATTACGTATTCGATGAATTCATTGAACCGCATATGAGTGAACATACCTCCGTTGTCTTCGAAGAAATTTGCATGGAATACCTTAAGAAGTTGAATTACAGAGGCGGACTTCCCTATAAGCTCAGAGGAATCGGGAGATGGTGGGATAAGAGAAATGAAATAGACATTGTTGGTTTCAACGACCGGAATGAATATATCTTCTGTGAATGCAAGTGGAGAAATGAATTCGTTGGAGAGAAGGTATTGAGGAATCTTGAAGAGAAAAGCAGATTGCTAAAAGCGGATAAGGGAGCATATTACCTCTTTTCAAAATCAGGGTTCACTACCGGGCTGATGAAGGAGTCGAGTGAACGGGAAGACGTTGTTCTTGTGTCTTTGGATGATTTTGCTGAGTGAAAAAAGTGGGCAGTTGCCAGATGATTGGATTCGTCATCTGGCAACTGCCTGTGTTTTCTTGCGGTTTCGTATTTCATGCGTTCTGAATGGTGAGCCAGATTTTTTGATCTTGCTCTCCATCTTACTATTGATAGTGCGGACTAAACTGTCGTCGGTCATTATTTTTTAGATGAATTCAAGTAGTACGTCCATGATACCACCGCAGACCATGCCTTCTTCGGCAGCCGCGTCGTTGGTCATGTCCACGCGTTCGATGTCGTAGGTGCCTGCCTCCTG
>DAOUPV010000138.1 GCA_030625965.1 Clostridia bacterium | reverse complement strand
GTGACCATAGCCCGTCACGGTGCCAGAGCGCTGAGCTCGGTCTGCGGCACGGTGGATATTCTGGAGGAACTTGGCGTGGATGTGGATTGCACTCCGGAACAGACCAAGGAGCATATCGAGCAGCTGGGTATAGGGCTGTTCAACGGCATGAGCCCCTTGGTGCATCCCCAAGCGCTGGGCCGTATCCTGTCCCAGATTTCTTTCGGTACCGTGCTGAACATCTCAGCCTCTCTGGCCAACCCGGCACTACCAAGCTATGCGGTGCGCGGCGTTTATTCGCCGGAACTACTGGATCTGGTGCCCCAAATCATGAAGGAGATCGGCTACAAGAGAGCACTGGTCGTCTACGGTGCTGTGGATGAGGAGCAGGGCTTGGGCATGGATGAGGCATCCGTCATCGGTCGCACTCAGGTGGCTGAGCTTATGGAGGACGGCGAAGTGAAGCGTTACTCGTTCTATCCTGAAGACCTTGGCATCGAGGCAGGCGACTCGGAAGAGTTGAGACCTCTGGGAGACAGGACCAAGGAAGCGGTGCGCATGCGTGGGATCCTCTCTGGAGAGGGCACCCGGACTGAAACGGACGTGGTGGCGCTGAATGCTGGACTGATCTTCTACCTGACGGACAAGGCAGAAAGCATCGAAGCTGGTTATCGTCTGGCCAAGGAGACGCTAGCTTCTGGTGAGGCATTGGCGCTGCTGGATCGCTGGGCCGCTTACAAGCCGCAGGCATAGAGTAGCCATGGAACTGTATGTGCTTAAGACCGACAATGGGTACGTGAAATCAACGAATCCCGAGAATCCCATCCTGGTGGGGATCGAGAAAGCCAGTGTTTATCCCGATGCAGACAGCGAGCTGATCCGAAAGCTAGCTAGAATCCTGAGGGATCGGAATGAGAAGGATTTGAGAGTTGCCAAACTGGTGATTACGGAAGAAGATCACTACCAAGGACTATAAGTTTAGGAGCCTATCAAACTGGCCTGGGCCGGGATGGTGGGCTCTTCTTTATTCTAGGGCCACGAACCATTGGTATGGTATGACTTTTATGACTTCGCGTGTTCCCTTCTAGCCATCTAAATGCTATAATACGGTATGAATTTAGGGAGGGTATGATATGAATTATTTTGACGATAAGATTAAGGACATTTTAATTTCAGAAGAAGAGATAAAAGCAAAAGTGAAAGAACTGGGTGAGAGGATAACCGCGGACTACAAGGATTCGGGCAGAGAACTGATTGTCGTCAGTATCCTCAGGGGCTCATTGGTGTTTGCAGCGGACCTGATTCGTGAGACGAACATGCCGATCACCTTAGATACTATGGTCGTATCCAGCTATGGTGAGGCTACCAAATCTTCAGGTGTTGTGAAGATCAACAAGGACCTAGAAGAGGATATCGTAGGCAAGGATGTCCTGATAGTGGAAGACATCGTTGATACCGGCCTGACGCTGGCCTACCTGAAGAAGAACCTGATGGCCAGGGATCCGCATTCCGTCAAGGTATGTACCTTCCTGGAGAAACCCGATCGCAAGGAAGTGGAAGTGGAGATCGAATACTGCGGATTCTCCATTCCTGACGAGTTCGTGGTTGGTTACGGTCTGGACTTCAGCCAAAGATTTAGAAACTACCCCGGCGTAGCATCACTAAAACCGGAAGCATACATGTAACTAGGAGGAACGATGGAGCATTTGAAAGAGGAGTTGGTACTGGTCCTGGATTTTGGGGGACAGTACAACCAATTGATCGCCAGACGGGTGAGGGAAGCGAATGTATATTGCGAAATGATTCCCTTCTTTACCCCGATAGAAGAAATTGAAAAGAAGAATCCCAAAGCCATCATCTTCAGTGGTGGACCTTCTTCGGTGTACGGGGAGAAAGCCCCGACGCTGGATATGCGCATCTACGAGTTGGGTATCCCCATTCTGGGCATCTGTTACGGCATGCAACTGATGGCCAAGGATTTGGGTGGCGTAGTGCAGAAAGCCACGGATACCAGAGAATACGGTAAGACGGAACTGAGTGTCTTGGCGGAGGACGCCCTGATGCAGGGACTGCCAAACTCCCAGCAATGCTGGATGAGCCATGGTGACTTCATCGCCAAGGCACCGGAGGGATTCTCGGTCACTTCCAAGACCGATTCCAGCCCGGTTACATCCATGGCGGATGCTTCTAAGAAGATGTACGGTGTTCAGTTCCATCCGGAAGTGAACCACACTGTTTATGGACAGGACATGCTGACGCATTTCCTCTACGACGTAGTCGGACTCGAAGGCTCATGGACCATGAGTTCCTTCATCGATACAGAAGTGAACCGCATTCGTGAGATGGTAGGTGAAAAACGCGTCCTCTGTGCCCTTTCGGGTGGTGTGGATTCTGCGGTAGCGGCCCTTTTGGTCAACAAGGCCATCTCTGAGAATCTGATCTGTGTTTACGTGGACCATGGACTGATGCGTAAGAATGAAACGGAGCAGGTTAAAAAAACCTTCAAGGGTGAGTTCGGCTTGAACCTGATCTGTGTGGACGCTAAGGAACGTTTCCTTTCTAAGTTGGAAGGTGTTGGTGATCCCGAGAAGAAAAGAAAAATTATTGGCGAGGAGTTCATCCGCGTCTTTGAAGAGGAAGCAGACAAGTTGGGTAAGATGGACTTTCTGGTCCAAGGTACCCTGTATTCCGACGTGATTGAGAGTGGCACGGAAACAGCTGCTACCATCAAGTCGCACCACAATGTGGGTGGATTACCGGAGGATATGCAGTTCAAGCTGATCGAACCACTTAGGACCATCTTTAAGGATGAGGTACGTATGGTAGGCGAGGAACTGGGCATGCCCAAGGAAATCGTCTGGAGACAGCCGTTCCCGGGTCCAGGTCTGGGTATCCGTGTCTTAAATGAGATTACCCAGGAGAAGCTGGATATCCTCAGGGAAGCGGATCATATCGTGACCTCGGAGATTGCCAATGCGGGTCTCGATAAGGAAGTATGGCAGTATTTCGCTGTACTGCCCAACATGAAATCTGTTGGTGTCATGGGCGACGAGCGTACTTATGCTTACACAGTCATTGTTCGTGCGGTGACCAGTAATGATGCCATGACGGCGGACTGGGCGCAACTACCCTATGAGCTGCTGCAGAAGATTTCGGTTAGGATTGTCAATGAAGTGCCCCATGTGAACAGGGTGGCCTACGACATTACGAGTAAACCGCCTGCAACCATCGAGTGGGAATAGTTAA
>DAOUPV010000100.1 GCA_030625965.1 Clostridia bacterium | reverse complement strand
CGCCGGGTTTTCCGGCACGGACAATGTGGTGGAATACATCAATGTGGTGGACTCCCAATATGACTATATGCAGTTTCAGGTTCCGAGCTCGCTGGTCATCGTATCCGGATGGGCCAATAGTTTTGAGAACCAGGAAAAGAGATGTGAGCTGCTGCATAACCTGAAGGATACTGGTGCGGCTGCGTTGGGTATCTATGAATATGAATTTGAGACGGGGTATCCGGAGGATCTGCTGCAATTGGCTGAGGAACTGTCTCTGCCGGTGCTGACATTGAAGACCGATCAGATTTATCCGGAGATCATCAAGTATTTCTCCGAATATATGTATATCAAGCTCTACCGTTCCTTCATGTCCCGTGACGAGGCCCAGGACCTCTTGATGCGTTGCTTCAAGGGGGACAAGATCCGTTGTATCTGCAAGAAATTGTGGGAGCTGAGCGGTTGTGAGGTAAGCATCAAGTTCTACCAGCAGGAAATACACCAGGGGAAACGAGACTGCCAATGGTTTTTGGACAGACGGGAAGATTGGGAGATCAGCGAACTGAACCATCCCATGCTTAAGGTGGATTCCCCCCTGTACCGCTATCAGGTTCTGGACGGTGAGGAAACTGTCCATTGGATAGGTTACCATGAAGTGGTCAATGGGGAGATCACCAAGGTCTACTGGCTGATGCTGGATTCCGAGATCCTGGATGAACAGGTGCTCAGGCTGTATTACTATGGCTACAAGTCGCTCCAGATCGAATTCAAGAAGCGCGATTATGAGTTCATGATGGAGAACAAGAGGCTGCTGGACTTACTCCTCGGTGGTTCACCGGGGGAGCAAGCCTATGCGGACGCTGTCAGGCAGAGTTATGTGAAATTTGAACGAGCGGGGAGGGTGCTCGTTTTCAATCAGAGTCTGCCGGACTGTTCCTATACGGAGCTGCACCGGCATCTGGGTGGTGTGCTGGCGGACTGTAACCTGGCCCAGACCCAGATGGTGCTCGCCAATCATCAGGGATCGCTGGTGCTGATCCTGAGTGATGTGAAAGAGGCCAGCCAGGTAAGCGATGTGGCTTCCAGATTGCTTGAGTATGGAGGATACCTCTTTGAGAGAGGGAATTCTGTCAAGGTGGGTATAGGGTCTTATGCACCGAAAGAAGGCCTGGATCAGAGTTATCGCAAAGCTAGGAAAGTGTCGCATTGGATGAAGCGGAGCGGACCGAGCATCGGGGTGTATGAGGACCTGGGGCTGGTGCGCTTTCTGGACACCGAGGATGAGGAATCGCTGAAGTATCTGAATAGTAGATATATCGAGCCCTTGTGCAGTTATGACCGGGATAACGGTGCGGAACTGCTACATTCGATGAAGGTCTACGTGGACAACCGCTGGAGTTTTGTGGAGGCGGCCAAGCAACTCTTCATTCACGCCAACAGCGTGAAGTACCGCATCAATCAGGTGAAGGAAATCCTGAGGGATGATTTGATGCTGGCCGCTACCAGGACTGAACTGGAGATGGCTCTGGCATTGGATGACTTTTTGAACCGGGAAGAGGAGACGCGTGAAGAGTAGCTGGAAGACGTAACGAGGAATGTAGCGAGAAATATAGCAAGAAAATAGAGATTGTTAAGAGGATTAAGAAGATGATGTAAGGATCAGCTAAGGCTGATCCTTTTTTTTTATGGCTGTTTCAGGGTGGACTTTAGAAAACGAGAGAGATGGGGAATAGTCTTCGTTTTCGACGAAAGAAGAGCGTCGGCTATGCAGAATAGTAGGAGTAGGAGAGCAGTCATGATGGATTTTCCGGTCCGAACGGAGTCGACCCGCGAGGCCCAGATGCAATTAGTAGCACAGGAGTAATTGGATAACGAAAGGATAATATGATGGATAATAAATTTGAACCTTTGGCGGATTCGATCCGAGGCGGAGATATCGATGCCGGTATCGCGGTAGTTAGGGAATTGGTAGCTGGCGGCACCTCGCCGCTTGAGATGTTTTCAGGATGCATAGAACCCACGCTGAATGTATTGGGCGAACAGTTCGCCACGCTGGATATTTTCCTGCCAGAATTGATGATTGCCGGCGACGTGGTAAACGCCATCCAGGATGAGGTGGCCCCGCTACTGAAGCAGGGAGACAGCGCCAGCATCACCAAAGGAAAAGCGGTCGTGGCCACGGTATATGGCGACTTGCACGATATTGGCAAGAACATGGTGTCCTTGATGATGCAGGTGAACGGTTTCGAGATGTTCGATCTGGGCGTGGATGCTTCACCAAAGGACCTGGTTGCCAAGGCGGAAGCCGAGGATGCGGACCTCTTGTGTTTGTCCGGTCTGATGATGCCCTCGATGCCCTTTATGCGCGAGACCATAGAGATGGCCAGAGCCAACGCCAAGATCGGAAACAAGATCAAGATTATGGTCGGTGGCGGACCAGTTACAGCTGAGTGGGCCATGGAAAATGACGCTGACGGATATGCGGACGATGCTATGGGCGCTGTGAAGAAAGCCTATGAGTTGCTGGGTATCGAAAGCATGAGTGCAGCGAGCTAGATTGCCATAGACTGAGATGTCATGAAATTGGAATTTATCAAAAGGATATATGCAGTCATAGTGGACTATGACTGCCAGGGAGGAAACAATGAAGAATACGACTAAAATTTTTGACCTATTTGAAAGAAGCCTGACCGGACCGATCATGACCGAGAAGGATTTCGATATGAAGTGTGTCTCCGTGGGCATTGCCAAAGCGGTGAAGAAATATGACATCACTTTCGACGACAAACATATTATCAACCAGGATGATGCTTTGGCCGACAGAGTCTGGGAAGCAGCCGTCGAGTTCTTGGCTGAATGCGGCGTCTATCACCAGGATACCAGCCGGATCATCAAGTTCAGCAGACAGGAGATCGAGGATGCCCTGAGGGATGCGCCATCTGAGGTGAGACTGGGCAATGGAACCGATACGGTAGTCGAGAGATGGAGAAGCGTGGACGATGAGAGACCGCCGCTGAATGCCGGATCTCCAGTGGGTACACCCATCGCCAACAAGTACTTCGTACCGGTGATGCAGAGTTATATTAAGGAGCCGATGGTGGATGTGACCACTGGAGCCACCTTGGAGACCGTAGGCGGTATGGAGATCCGTACCCGCTCCGCATTGGAGATCCTGGCGGCCTGGGAGGAAGTCCAGTTGATCAAGCATGCAGCGCAGATGGCCGGCAGACCTGGCATGCCCTATATCGGGGTACAGATGTCAGTCAGTGACGTGGGACACATTTCTGCGGCCGGCCGTGGGGATTACCCCTCCGGCTATACCCATACCCTAGGCATCATCTCGGAACTGAAGTCCAACAACGAGATATTCAACAAATTGGCTCACAGCATCATGCAGGGTGGCATCATCGACCCGTACGCCAATCCTATTTACGGCGGACTTGGTGGCGGCAAGGAAGGACAGGCTGTGCTCCTCACTGCTGAGATGATCGCCTTAAGCGTGTTCTTCATGTCAGCCTGCAATGGATCATCACCGACCCACCCGGTATTCTTCAACGATACCACTAAGGATCTTTTGATGTACCAAAGTTTGTCCTACCAGGCCATCGCCAGGAATTCACACATCCTGACCAACCTGACGCTGACTCCAGTTGGAGGTCCAGGTACCAAGAAGCTTCTTTACGAATGTGTGGCCTTCGGTACCATGTGCAGCAAGTCCGGTCTGACAAGAGTATTAGGACCGAGATCTGCGACCGGCGTCATCTCCGGACACATGACTGGACTGGAAGCCAGGTTCCATGGCGAAGTGATGCATGCGGCCACCAAGATCGACCGGGTTGCGGCGGACAAGATCGTCAAGAAGGCGCTTAGTATGTACGAGGACAAGATGGGTGAGCATGAGTTCGGTAAGCCTTTCTGGGAGCTCTACGATGTGGAGAAGGTTACGCCCAACAAGGAATGGTTGGACATGTACCAGGAAGTTAAGGAGGAAGTCGCCGGATGGGGATTGCCTCTATAGCTAGATAAAAACTGTTTTATGTTGCTTTATGTTACGATTGTGAGAGGAGAATTTTATGTCAGGAAAGAAAACCGATTATGCAATTGAAGAATTCGTGCCTATGGAAGACCGGCACTACAGCTTTTGGGATATGGCCGCAGTCTGGATGGGGGCCAACTGTCATCCGTCATCCTGGTGGGTAGGTGGAGTGATTGCTGCCGCCGGGCTGACCGGCGCCATCAAGATCAACCTGATCGCCAACCCGGTGGCCGCGCTGATCATCGTGCTAGTAGCATTTATGGGTTTCAAGATCGGAACCACGACCATCGGTCTGACAAGGGTGCCCTTGGGTATCGCGGGCAGCCGTATCGCCGGTTTCCTGAACGTCTTGACCTCAGTCGGCTGGGCCGCCGTGGGTTGTTTCCTGGGTGCGATCAGTATGTCCTACTTACTGGCAGGCCTTTTGGGTACGCCAGTTTACGGTGAGCCGGGAAGCTTCCCGGTCATGGCCATCGGCATCTTGATCAACGGGCTTCTGTCTCTAGGATTCGTGTCCATATCCGGATCCAAGTCCATCGCTGTCGCTGAGAAGCTCTTGGTGGTAGGATTGATCGTGATCAGCGGTTGGATTACAGTCGCTGTGTTCAGTACTTACTCTTTCAGCGCCATGCTGGAATGGATCCCTACGGCCGAAGTGGCCATCCCCTTTGGTTTCGGTATGGATGCATTGATTGCTTTCATGCTGGGTTGGGTGTTCAGCAGTTGTGAATTCACCCGTTATGCTAAGACCAGATCGGCATCCACTTGGGCGCCTGCGCTGGGACTTACCGCGGCTGCCTGGTGGTTCGTGCTAGTCGGTACCTTCGGTACCATCGCCGTGGCTATGAGCACCGGCATATTCGACCCCAACATGAGTGACCCCTCTACGGTTGCTTCCGGTTTGGGACTGGGCTGGGCTGCTTTCGTGGTAATCATCATGTCTACAGTGACCACCAACCTGATCGGAATCTATGTGGGTGCCTATTCCCTGATGAACGTATTCCCCAAGCTGAAGCTGAAGCCGGGCATCCTGATTATTGGCGTGGTAGTAATTATTATGGGTATCGTGACCCTGCTATCTGGAAGCTTCTATAACGCATTCTCCATGTTCCTAGGTTACATCGGTGCAGCCTTTGCGCCACTGACGGCCATCCTGATCGTGGATTTCTATATTATCCGTAAGCAGGACTACCGCATCGGCCTGATCGGAGACAAGACTGGACCTTATTGGTACAAGACTGGCTTTAATCCCTATGCTATGGCTACCTGGATTGCTGGTACCGCCATCTATTTCACCATGAGCAACAGTGGTTTCGGTTCCAATTTCTTGGGCTATGTCATTCCCAGTCTGTTCCTCACCGGCATACTGTATTACATCGTCGCCAAGATAGCCGTGAAACAGGGTGCCTACAAGGATCTGGTTGAGGGCGAGCAAAGAGCGTCTGGCAACGGCCAGTAAGATTGCATGATAGAGGGAAAAATAATGAGTGAAAAAAGAATACTAATAAAGAACGCAGACTGGATTATCACCATGGATGCGCAGAAGAGAAGACTTAAGTATGCCGACATCCTGATCGAGGGGCGTGAAATAAAAGAGGTCGGAAAGAATCTTTCCGACGAGGGTGTGGACCGGATTATAGACGCCAAAGGAAAAGTCATCATCCCGGGTCTGGTCAATACCCATCACCATTGCTGGCAGTCTCTGGCTCGTAACTTAACAGTCTGTAACAACATCAACTTAGAACCCTGGTTGGATATCATCTATGCTTTGTCCTTCGAGATAACCCCTGAAGTGATGGAGGCCTCGACCTATGTGGCACTGGGAGATCTCTTGAAGACAGGCTGTACGACATCAAACGATTTGCATTTCGCCTTCCCCAAGGACAAGCCTTACAAGAATGAGTTCATCGATGAGGAGATCAAGGCGGCAGCCAGAATCGGCATGCGTTTCCATCCCACCCGGGGCAGCATGACGTTGGGCATGTCCCAGGGTTCTGATATCCCGGACATCCTGGCTGAGGATGAGGATGACGTGCTCCAGGATTCGGAACGTCTCTTCAAGACTTACCATGACCTATCTAAGTTCTCCATGTGCCAAGTCGGGGTATCCCCCGACTGGCACGGACTGGACTCAACCGAACGGGTCCAAGTGGAATCGCTAGAGCTGGCCCGTAAATACGGCGGCTTCTGGCATTCGCATCTCTGTGAGAGCCGTTTCGAGCTGATTGACACCAAGAACAAGTATGGCTTGAAACCAGTGGAGTACGTGAAGAAGCTGGGCCTGTTGGGTCCGGACGTTTACTACGCCCACTGCGTACAGTTCGAGGATTCGGATCTGGAGCTCTTCGCTGAGACCGGAACCGGTGTGGCCCACTGTCCCAAGTCCAATATGTTCTTAAACAACGGGGTTGCCCGTATACCGGAGCTGAGAAAGATGGGCGGATCTGTAGGTCTGGCCGTGGACGGTGCCGCCAGCAACAACGACTCCAACATGATCATGGAGATGCGTGTGGCCTATCTGGCCCACCAGCTGATGGCTCATGAGCGGGGCGGCGGCATGACAACTGAGGATGTACTGGAGATGGCTACCGTAGGTGGCGCCAAAGTCTTG
>DAOUPV010000116.1 GCA_030625965.1 Clostridia bacterium | reverse complement strand
ACTATCACTGTGACCAACACCGGTGATTATACCCTGTACGATCTTGTCGTAGTCGATGAGACATTGGAAGAAACCTTCTACATCAGCATGCTGGATCCTGGAGAAGATTGGGACGTTGAAATCGACTCTAGCCCGCGTAGCAGTGTTACCAATACGGCTTATGTAAGAGTAGAGGAGCCTAGTCTGTACGATGAAGACGATGCATATGTAAGAGTACGGACCAGAGAAAGAGATCCAGATCCTGACCCGGATCCTGATCCCGATCCAGAACCAGAACCAGTTCCGGAACCAGAACCTGTACCGGAAGTAGTTCCTGAACCACCGTTCGAGCCTCTTGCATTACCTTTCACCGGAGCCAGCAGCAACTTGCTTGGTGGAATGGGAGTACTGATGCTTGCAGTAGCAGCAGTGATCAAGAAGAAGTTCTAAGTAAGAAATAAGATAGCACTCGCAGGGTCACTTAGGTGACCTTGCGGGGATATCTTAAATGAGGTAACATAGTTGACAAAGTAATATAATTGTTCTATACTATCAATACGAACTGTATAGTGACAAAGGCAAACCTAGCGAAAGCTGGGGACGCAAAGCCAAGGGCCTTCGCGCAGTAGCGCATGGCAGCCGGTTCCCGCATGTAGAGTTTTTTTGTTGGAAAAACTACATATGCCCAGAGTTAAACTTTAGTACGACAATAGCAAACCTAGCGAAAGCTAGGGACGCAAAGCCAAGGGCCTTCGCACAGTAGTGCATGGCAGCCGGTTCCCGAAAATAAGGTTTTTTTAGTGGGAGTATATCGTCGAAGCTATCATCTAATAAAAGGAGTTCCGCTATGAGGATCAAAAAGATGATAGGAGCAATATTATTGCTCGCGATACTATGCATGAGTTTTCCGACTGCGGCTTTGGCCCAGGAGGAAGATTTGATTCAGTTTGACGAATCGAACCTGGAAAATGGCGTCATAAGCGTACGCTACAACGAGGACAGCGATAAGAAGCTGAAAGTGAAAATCGTCAAGTTGGATACACAGGAAAAGAGGTATTACGACCTGGAAGCTGAACGTATGGAAAGTTATCTACTTCCATTGGGCAACGGCAGTTACCAGATATCTGTACTGAAACAGATAGAAGGTGCGTCATATCTAAGTGTAGGAAAAATTCAAGTGGAACTCCTTTTAAAAGATGAAACATCCCAATATCTCGCTTCCATCCAAAATGTAGAATGGAACAGCGAGATGGCCAGTATCCGGTTGGCGCGGGAGTTGACAGCTGAAGCGACCACTGATCAAGAGAAGGTTGCTATCATCTATGACTTTATGGTAAAGAACTTCAGCTACGACTATGACAAAGCAGCTACTGTTAGACCGGGCTACCGCACTGACGTCGAAGAATGCCTGATAGAGAAAAAAGGCATCTGTTATGACTACGCAGCCTTGATGGCTTGCATGTTGCGCAGTGTAGACGTTCCTACCAAGCTGGTCAAGGGCTATACAACTAGGATGGCAGGATACCATGCATGGAACCAGGTATATCTTGAAGATAGCGGCTGGGTAAATATCGACACTACTGCAGATTCCTTCTACTATAGCCATGATATGAGCTACCAGATGGTCAAGGCAGACTCGGAATACCAAATGAAATATGAGATGTAGGAAAGAGCCGAAAGGCTCTTTTTTTTGCCTCTTTTTGCTGTTTCATATCTTTCCTTTGACATGATATCATGGAAGGAACAATGATAAGGAGGCAGTGCTGTGAAGTTATATTGTAATGGACCCATACTGACGATGGATACGGAGAAGAACTATTACACGGATGGGGTGCTGGTGGAAGATGAAGGGAAAATACTGGACATCGGTGACCGGGCGTTGTTTGAAATGTACCCCCAGGCGGAACGAGTGGACCTGAAAGGTAAGCTGCTCATGCCGGGATTGATCAACGCTCATGTGCATCTGTCGCAGGCTCTGTTACGCAACCAGGCGGATGATATGGAACTGGAGCCTTGGCTCTTTGGGAGAGTCTGGCCCTTCCAGGCAGCCCATACAACAGAAAGCTTTCTGGCTGGGGCCAGATTGGCCATGCTGGAGATGCTAAGGTCCGGAACTACGACGTTTGTGGAATCGATGGTTATCCATTATGGATTGGAAGCGTTGGCTGAAGAAGTGGAAAGCATTGGCATGCGGGGTATGCTCTCCAAGGTTGTAATGCGGGAGAAGAAAGATGTCTTGCTACCGCCACTGCTACGTGAGAAGTTCGATGAAGCACTTGACGAAGCGATAGCGTGCAAAAAGAACAGAAGCGATGGAAGCTTGGTGGATATTTGGTTGGGCCCGCGTTGGACCGGTATGTATGATCCTGAACTTCTAGATTTGGTATTGGGCGCTATGGAGGATCATGGTTTTAGCGCTACCCTGCATTTCGCCGAATCTGCTGAAGATGTTGAGCGGATTAGAGTGGAGACCGGAAAGTCTCCTTTGGAGTTCTTGGCGGATAAGGGGCTCATGGACAGCCGGATGCTGCTCATCCACGGAACCTGCCTGCCTGAGACTGATCTTCAGTACTGGAAGGGAGTACAGGCCAGCCTGGTGCATTGCCCAGTATCCGCCATGAAGGTAGGCATGGGATATGCCGATATTCCGGCCATGATGGCTGCGGGCGCCAATGTATCCTTGGGAACCGATGCGGCTGCCTGCAACAACACCCATGACCTTTTCCGGGAGATGCGTATGGTATCACTCTTGCATAAGCATCAACAGACGGACTCCTCTGTGATGACGGCGCAAACCTGTCTGCAGATGGCCACCCTGGGTGGGGCCAAAAGCTTATACCTAGAGGATACCATCGGATCGCTGGAGGTCGGCAAGGACGCGGATATGGTAACCATAGATCTGGATGCTGCTCATCTGCAGCCATTCCTGAATCCGTATGGAGCCCTAGTCTATTGTGCCAATGGCGGTGATGTATGCGATGTCTATGTGCAAGGCAAACAACTGGTGCAGGGGAGGGAATGCTTGGTGTTGGATCAGGAGAAGGTCATTTTTGAAGCCAAGAAAGCGCTGGGTGAGATTGCAGACCGGGCTGGTATGGGTCTAAACTAAAAAAGAGCCGAAGCTCTTTTAGCGTTTCACTGCATGAATGATGGTGCGTGCGTCGTCCAACGGTGGGTAGCAGGTGACCAAGGTGAGCATCTGATCGGTCTGATTGACCTGTAAGTCGCTTTCGACCAGGCTACGGTTGCGGATATCCTCCAAGTAGGTATCGAACTCATCCTCCTCGTAGTTGGGGAAGAGGTAGTAAGTCTCTTTGTTCAAGTCTACGATGTAGATGGCAAATATATCATAGATGCTGTCTTGATAGAGACTATTAAACTGAAGCTCTCTATGTGCCTGGTAGTAGTCTTGTCCGCTTGTTTTGTTTACGTATTGGTTCAGGTCGGCGAACATGTTGTTGACCCGGATGGTATGTCCATAGACCAGTATATTGTTGTCATCCTGTATATCGTTCCTGTAATCCATGAAGATAGTGCCTGAGGCGGAGTAGACGCCACTGTAGGCGTGCTTCAGGTAATAGGCATTATCCTCCCCTTGGACAACAGGCAAATCAATGGTGGTTCCGTCAATTTTCACCCAACCCACGGTATCCTGATTTTCTTCAATCAGTGGCAGGTATTCTTCGCGGATGGCCCACTCCTGCGGTCTATCAGGTTCTTCCACTACGATGGTTTCCGAACCTTCCGGCTCATTTTCTTCTATGGACTGGTAGAATGCGTCCTTTATTCTTTCATTTTCTTCCAGAGATTTGTTATACTGATACGTGTTCCAGAAGTGTAGGCCGACTAGAAAACTGCCTGCCAGAACTAGTAACAGCACTATGAAATTCAGTATGCGCTTAGTCATATGACATCCTCCTAGGCATAGCATAACATAATTACGTGGCTGTTAGAATTTTTTTAGGCGCTCTGCACGGGTGCTGCAGGAGGTATTATGCAATCATGGGATATTATAGTTGAAAAGAATTTGAGCGGTGCTGCCAACATGGCCATCGACGAGGTGTTGATGAACCAGGTACGTGCCGGTAAGGCGAACCCGGTGCTGCGCTTTTACACCTGGGAGCCGGCCTGTCTGTCACTGGGTTACTTCCAGCGGGCTAGCAAGGAGATTGATTTTGCAGCCTGCGAAAAAGCTGATGTCGATGTAGTTAGACGGGCAACAGGGGGCAGGGCAGTGCTGCACGATGAGGAACTGACCTATAGTGTGATTGTGCGCGAAGACAACGAGTTGGTACCGGACACCATCACCCAGTCCTACTTGAGCATTTCCAAGGGGCTATTGCAAGGATTTCGCCATCTGGGCATCGATGCCGCCTTGTCCGGGGAGGAAACCATAAGGGTCAAGGATTTCAGATCGGCCGCCTGTTTCGAGGCGCCATCTAGCTATGAAGTAGTGGTGGGGGACAAGAAGATTGTGGGTAGTGCCCAAGTGAGAAAAGAAGGTATGTTGCTGCAACATGGTGCCATCGTTAACAGATTGGATGTGGATAAGCTCTTTTCTCTGTTCAAGGTGGACAATCCAAAAAAACTGGCGGTCATGAAGCAGTTCTTGCTGGGGAAAGCGACATCGGTAGAAGAGGTCTTGGGACATACGCTTCCTTTGGACGATATGATCGAGGCGTTTTCCAATGGTTTGTCGGATGTTTTGCAGCTGGAACTAAGACCGCGGGGGCTAACCGAGGAAGAACGCACGCAGGTGGAGAATCTGGTGACGGAGAAGTATGGCAATGAGGGTTGGACCCATAGGAAATAGACATCTGCTAGCTTGAGATTGCATACATTGATGGATCGGTTTATGCTTGAAAAGAACCGCAAAAAGGCTAGACAAGCGAGTGATTCATGCTATAATATTAATCAGCTTGAAATATGCGGCAAGGCCGTTTCAAGCCTAGGATGATTAGCTCAGTTGGTTAGAGTGCTTGCTTGACATGCAAGAGGTCACCTGTTCGAGTCAGGTATCGTCCACCAAAGAACTTTCTTCCTATGGGGAGAAAGTTTTTTTATGCTGCGAAGGCAGTGGGGAATTGAATTAATAATCTAGGGTGGAGCGATGCTCCGCCCTTTTGTTGTTTGCGGGGAGCGCGAACAGGAT
>DAOUPV010000008.1 GCA_030625965.1 Clostridia bacterium | reverse complement strand
TAAAATCACCTTTCCTTTTGTTATATTAGTAGCCTGAACAACTCTAGTATAACGGAAAGGTGATTTTGTTGTTTAACAACCATTTCCGCACCCGCATAGCGGGTGGTTTTATGTTTCGCTTGCTTCGCAGCTCAACTAGCTGAAGCTACGAATAAGAAACACGGTCCCCCTCGGGACCGTGTTTTTCATTTCTATAACTCTACATTCCATTCATTCCCTGCATCTCTAGATATCGAACGGTTTTTCCACTACCTCACCTGATAGATAGCGGTGAACGATGTTCTGCTCGCTGCCCACATAGAGGAATTTCTCCAGTCTCTCCTGAACAGTCAGATCGTTTATCAGATAATCCGCATCGTCAACCACCAGGAAATCCGCCTCATAACCCTCTTCAAAGCTTCCGTGTTTGCCGAAAAACTCACCGCCGGCCTTGGTTCCCAGGTAGAAAGCTTCCGCCGTTGACAGGAAGTCCTCCGGGTTGGCATTATGCACTGCCAACATTTTGGATAACTGCATACTGAGCACAATAACTTTGGCCATATTTACTTCGTTGCCGCCGCTGATATCTGAACCAAGTCCCACCTTAATGCCCAGTTCCAGATAACGTTTGACTGGCATGATACCGCTGATCAGGTTGGCATTGGAGAAAGGACAATGTACGGCCATAACATCGGTGTTGGCCATCAGCTTCAGTTCGTCCTCGTTGCAGTAGATGCAGTGTCCCATCAAAGTGGGCTGCGCTCCGAACAGTTTGAACTGCTCATATACATGGGAATAGCTGTCACTTTCAGGGTGCAGCGAGCATACCCAGTCGATTTCAGATTTGTTTTCATCCAGATGGCTTTGCACCGCCAGGTCGTATTTCGCAGCCAGCTCGCCCAGCGCCTGCATCAGCTCGGCCGTACAGGTCGGTACGAAACGGGGTGTGATGATGGGTTTAACCCTCTCGGACTTATCCAAGTTCGCCTTGATGAAGCGCTCAGTATCCCGGATGGAATCCTCAGTGGTCTCCACATAGAAATCCGGCGCGTTACGGTCCATGTTCACCTTGCCCACCCGTGAATGCAGTCCGGACTCTACGAACAGGTCATACAGCTTGGTACTGGCCTCCTCATGGATGGTGCCGTAGACACCGCTGTATAGCGTGCCCACCGACCAAAGCTTGTTGATCAGCTTCTTATATACTAGCTGGGCATAATCCACTTCTTGGTATTTGGTCTCCTCAGGAAAGGTATAGGTCTCAAGCCACTGTAGCAGCTCCATATCGGTACCCAGTCCCACATTGGGAAACTGAGGTGCATGCAGATGCATATCGGCCAAACCTGGCATGATCAGTCGGCCTTCGAAGTCCAGGTAGCGGTCAGAATCCTCTAGCTCTGGCTTTTCAGCCACAAGCCCCTGGATCCGTCCGTCCTCAACAACCATGTAGCCCCCCTTCAGGGTGCTAATCTCTGTAATCTTCTCACTGTAGGCGAAATCGCCATGTACTATCGTTCTCATAAAACTCCTCCATCCTTCCCACTTATGCTATTCGAGGGAAATGGGCAAAATCCTGCCTCCTCAGATAAATTTGTTTATATGTCTAACATCTTGAACGAATCCCGAACAAAAAGAGGGAGCTTTCGCTCCCCCTGTCTATTTTTTCCAATTCGTCAGGAAAGAATTTATCCTGCTTTCAATGCCTGCCTTAATGAGTTCCAGATTCTCTTGGGCCTGGTCACGATCCCGGTTCCATGAGCTGATGTATGCTTTCAGCTTGGGCTCAGTGCCACTGGGCCTTACGGCGAACCAGCTACCGTTTTTCAAACGGTAGAGTAGCACGTTGGACTTGTCATAACCCTCCACATCACTCATGAAGTCAGTGGTTTCCACAACCTCCAACTCATCTGTATATGCCAGCGGATTGGTGCGGATCTGCTGCATAAGCTCATCCATCTGGGCCTTACCCTCCTGGCCCTCCAGGTAGATATTCATGGTGTCTTCCATGTAGTAGCCGTACTCAAGGTAGAGCTCCTCCAACCGGTCCAGCAAGGTCAGACCGCGGCCTAGATAGTGACCGGTCATTTCCGCCACCAGTACAGCCGCTCCGATACCGTCTTTGTCCCTCAGGTAGGAGCCTGGCATGTAGCCTATGCTTTCCTCGAAAGCAAATAGCACCTGTACACCCTCATCCACCAGTTGCTGTGCCCTATCTCCGATGAACTTGAAGCCCGTAAGGGTATTTTCGACGCTTAGCCCGTGATTCTTGGCAATGTCTGACGGGAAATCGCTGGTCACCACACTCTTGATGATGGCGGCCGGTTTCTTGATCTTGCGATGCCCGATCAGGTAATCTACCAGAAGTGCCCCCATCTGGTTTCCGGTGAGCACTTGGTAACCGTCTTGGGAACGGACCGCCACGCCCAAGCGGTCGGCATCTGGGTCGGTGGCCATCAACAGGTCGGCCCCAGTTTCACGTCCTTGGGCCAACAGCATTTTCAGCGCTTCCGGTTCTTCCGGATTCGGTTTGTTGGTGGTTGGAAAGTCCCCATCTGGGGCGAACTGTTCAGCTACTACATCCACGGAATACCCTAATTCCGCAAGAATATCTCTGGTGAACTCTCCGCCAACACCGTGCAACGGGGTAAACAGCACCTTGAGGTTCTTGTTGGCCGGTCCCTGATGCAGGTTTTTCACCGCCTGGATGAATTCTTCGTCCAAAGCCGGATCAGCTACGGAAACCAGACGCTCCTCAGCATCATATTTGATCTGATCGAAATCAGTAATTCGGTCAATTTCCTCGAATACCCCATCCGCCTCTGTAGGGGATAGCTGGCATCCCAGACCATTGTATGCCTTATAGCCGTTATATTCCGGAGGATTGTGGCTGGCCGTGAGCATCAGTCCGCCCATGGCCTTCTTCTCCATGATGACATAGGACAGCTGGGGGGTGGAGCGGTAATCGGCAAACACTTTGGCCGGAATTCCGTTGCCGCTAAATACGCGGGCTGCCTCCCAGGCGAACTCTCTGGAAAAATGGCGGCAGTCATAGGCCAGATATACACCGTTTTCGATGCGGTCCGCATAGGCCTTCTTCAGGAATGTAGCGTAACCTTGGGTCACCTTTCTTACGATATGCACGTTCATACGGTTGGTGCCCAGGCCGCGAATGCCTCTCAGGCCCGCTGTACCGAACTCTATATCCCGGTAGAACCGGTCTTGCTTCTCATCTTCGCTCAGGTTTTTCAGTTCTTCTTTTTCCCGATCGCTCAGGAATGATCCCCCGAGCCAGGCTTCATATCTTTTCAGATAGTCCATTGTTACTCCTCTCCATTAACCAGCTAGGATTCATTCGGCCGGTAGGTCGGCACCACGCTCTTGACCGTTTCCCTAATGCTTGCCGCATCCTCGTTAACTACTTGCTCCAATCGTTCCAGATCCTCAGCCAACTCGGCCGGGCTCTTGACGATAGGATGCCCTATAAAAATCTTATCATTATCCGTCTTGTCTATTCCCTCATCGGCCAGCAGCAGCTCTTCGTAGAGCTTCTCTCCGGGCCTGAGACCGGTAAAGACGATATCAATCTCTTCATATGGTTCATATCCCGACAACTTGATCAGGTCTTCCGCCAGTTTCAGGATTTTCACCGGTTCTCCCATATCCAACACGAACACTTCTCCACCCTTGGCGATGGTTCCGGTTTCCAGCACCAACTGCACCGCTTCCGGGATGGTCATGAAATAGCGGATGATTTCCGGATCGGTCACCGTCACTGGTCCACCCTCGGCGATCTGCCGGCGGAACAGAGGGATGACACTGCCGTTGGATCCCAGCACGTTGCCGAAGCGCACCGCCACAAACTCGGTCTTGCTCTGGCCATTGAAGGTCTGTACGATCATCTCAGCGATCCGTTTACTGGCCCCCATGATGTTGGTGGGGTTGACCGCCTTGTCCGTGGAGATCATCAAGAAGCGCTCCACGCCCCGCTCTTTTGCGGTCAGGGCCAGATTGTAGGTACCCATGACATTGTTGAGAATGGCCTCACGCGGATTATCTTCCATCAAGGGCACATGCTTGTGGGCTGCCGCATGGAAGATCACTTCCACTGCATGTGCGTCGAACAAGTTCTCTAAGCGGCGCTTGTCACGCACCGAGCCGATCTGCACGCTGAGTGACAGATTGGGAAATCTCTTCTTTAGTTCATTCTGTATGTCATAGGCGCTGTTCTCGTAGATATCAAAAATGATCAGTTCCTTGGGTTCGAAGGTAGCCACCTGACGGCACAGCTCCTGTCCAATGGAGCCACCACCTCCTGTGACGAGAACCGTCTTGCCCCGTAAATACTGTCGGATGTGCTCGTAGCTCAAACTGACGGGCTCACGGCCCAGTAAATCCACCACATCCACATCTCTAAGCTTCTTCAAGCTCACCCTACCATCGATCAACTGATGCAATGCCGGCAGGATCTGCAGCTTGGTATAGGTCTCCTTGCACAGCTCCACCACATCCCGCACGTCTTTCTGTGATGCGGTCGGGATGGCGATGATGATCTCATTAATATTCTCTTCTTTGACCAATCTCTTGATGTCGTAACGATTTCCCTTGATGGGAACTCCATAGATTTTCAGACCTAGTTTGCCTGGATCGTCATCGGCGATGACCACCGGAAGCTTGCCCAGTTGGGGATTGCGGTTCATTTCCCGGATGACCATGGCACCCGCCTCACCGGCACCCACCACCAGAATCCGTTTGGCATCGCGTTTGCTTGTGGGCACCAATGTCAGTGACCGGCGGATGATGCGGTAGAAAATCCGTATCCCACCGTTGAATAGCATGATTAACAGGGCGAAGATGAAATACCAGCTGTGGGGATATCCGACATGCATCAGCAGGCTCAGAAAGAAAAGAACCACGATGCCGGCGATGGCGGCAATCACTGTGGAAATCAGTTCTTCCACCGATGCGAACTGCCACAGACTGTCATATAAACCGAAAAGCTGGAAAAAAGCGGCCATCACCACGGCGATGACTAGGGAATTCAACCAAAAATTCGTCAGTAGTTCACGAGGAATGCCGCTAATATAGCACAGGACCAAAGCAGCGCCATGCGCCAACATGAAAAAGAACATATCTATGATGTAGAAATAGAATTTCTTCTGCCTTCCCATGATGATTCTATTCATTCTGTTAATCATAATAACCTTCCTAAATCTTACTTCAGCGTTTTTGCGCCGTTTATCCAATATAAACTATAAGTGCCAAATTAGCAATCATTTTTCCCCTGATTCCACGATTATTTTGAGAATCAAAGTACAGGTGAAACCAGGCGGGATATGGGTTCCTTCAGCTTGATTTTCCAGGAGCGGTTATCATAATCATACTGTGTCAGCTGATATGCATGCACTAGGTCTCGGTAGTAAATCGCCGCATATTCCCTGGCCACATCCTCATCGTAAATGAAGGCGTTGATTTCGAAATTGAGGCGAAAGCTGCGAATGTCGAAATTGGCTGTACCACAGGTGAAGATCTCCTCATCCACCACCATGGTCTTGGCGTGCATGAATCCCTTCTCATAGATATAGGCTTTGAGCCCGAAGGGCAGCAGGTCCCCAATATAGGAATAGGTCGCCCAGTAGACGAAGATGTGATCAGGTTTGTCAGGGATGGTGATCAGGACCTCCACACCCCGAAGAAGGGCCATCTTCAGTGCATCGATCATGGCTTCGTCAGGGATGAAGTAGGGACTCTGGATTAGGATTTTACTCTTGGCCGCATTGATCATGGCGATATAGGAATACTTGATCTGTTCCATCTGGGACTCGGGGCCGCTGCTGACGATCTGCATGCCCACTTCGCCGCCCCCCTCGGTCCAAGGGAAGCTCAGCTTCTCGGTACCCTCGGATCTTCCTCCGCTGGCCCGCCAGTCCATGATGAAGCGATTCTGGATTTCCAACACCGCGCTCCCTCGGACAATGATATGCGTATCCCGCCAAGCCCCTTTGGAATCATCCAATCCCAGATACTCATTGCCCACATTGTATCCGCCCAGAAAGGCTTCCTTGCCGTCGATCACCACGATCTTGCGGTGGTTGCGGTTGTTGACCATAATCTCGATATAGGGGAAGAATCGGGAAGGGAAGAACTTGGCCACCTGGACACCAGCTTGGCGCATCTCGCGCATCCGGGAACGCTTCACCCGACTCCCCAGGAAGTCCACCAGAAAACGTACTTCGACGCCCTCCTCGGCCTTCTGGATCAGCAAATCGATCAGGTGGTTGGCCACCGCATCGTTCTTGAATATGAAATACTCCAGATGGATCTGTTTTTGGGCCTGACGGATGCTGGAAAATAGGCGCGTGAATTTATCCTGGCCATCGGTCAGAATCTGCACGTCATTGTCCTGGGAATAGATGGCATGAGCCGCCTTGAGATTCATCTGAATAAGAGAAAGATGATTCCTGACGGAATCATCCTTATAGTCCAGCTCGCCATCTTTGATGAAGGCCCCTTGGGCCCTCACCAATTCCAGTAACTGCTTTCTCTCGTCCGCTTCGATCCTAAATATTTTTCTCTTGCTCAAGTCCCGTCCAAAGAGCAGATAGACCACGAATCCCAGGTATGGTACCAGTGTCAGCACCAGAATCCAAGCCAATGTGCTGGTAGGCTTCCTCCGTTCGAGGATCAGCACCAGAACGATCATACCGATATAGACTAGGAAAGAGACAGAAAATATCTGAGCCATAATTGCTCCTTACAAAAGTGTAGTCGCAAGTTCCGCAAGTTCGGATCTTTCGCCCTTAATCAGCGTCACATGACCCGCGATATGCTCTCCTTTAAACTGCTCGACCGTATAACTCAGCCCATTGCTGGTGCTGTCGATATAGGGATGGTCGATCTGTTCCGGGTCGCCCACCAAGACGATCTTGGACTGCTCACCCACACGAGAGATGATGGTCTTGGCTTCATGCCGGGTCAGGTTTTGGGCCTCATCAATGATGATGAACTGTTTGGGGATGGAACGTCCCCGGATATAAGTCAACGCTTCAATCTCAATGCTATTGGTACCAGCCATTATGTTCTCCAGGGGATTCTTTTCATCCGCCGAGAACAGGAATTCCAGATTATCGTAAATGGGCTGCATCCAGGGCCTTAACTTGTCGTCTTTCTCCCCGGGTAGGAAACCGATGTCCCGACCCATGGGAATCACGGGACGAGCCACAAGCAGCTTCAGATAGCGTTTTTCGTCAAGCACCTTGCTTAGAGCCGTTGCCAGAGCTAACAGAGTCTTGCCCGTTCCAGCTCGGCCGGAAACGGTAACCAAGGGAACGGTATCATCAAGAAGCAGTTCCAAGGCCATCTTCTGTTGTACGTTGCGGGGATGGATACCCCAGACCTGGTCTTCAAGGAAATAGAAGGGCTCCAGCGACTTTCCATCGCGGCAACGGGCGATGGCTGACTTGTTCCTACCTTCCTGGTCCTTCAGGATGAAGAACTCGTGGGGGCGGGGTGTTAGTTCCAGTTCGGTCGCATCCAGATGACGATGCTTATAGAAACGGTCGATATCCTCGCCCGGCACGATAAGCTCCCTGAATCCGGCATATAGCTGGTCTCTGGAATCCACCACTTGGTCATTGCGATAGCTCTCCGCTCTCAGTCCCAGCGAATCCGCTTTGATACGGACAATGGCGTCATTGCTTACGATGATCACCGGAACACCGGCGGCTTTATTCTGTTCTAAAAGTGTATAGGCAACCGATATGATGCGGTTGTCATTATTGGCTTCAGGAAAAAAACGGGCCATGCGCTCGTTGCGCTGATGATTCATTTCCACCCTCAGAAGTCCACCTCCCGGAGTTTCCACGCCCTGGTTCAATGGCGCCAGTTTTCTTAACCGGTCCAGTTCCCGGGAAAACGCTCTGGCGTTTCTGCCCACATCGTCCATCAACCGCTTCTTGCTATCTATTTCTTCGATGACTACCGAGGATATGACAACCTCATTGTCAGCAAAACCGAAAAACGCATTGGGGTCATTGAGCAAAACATTGGTGTCCAGCACGAAAATTTTCTTCATAGATGCCTCCCTAGTAATCCAAAACTTCCTTCATAAGCTGTCTTAGTGCATTAGGACTTATTCCTTTGAAGTCTTCATCTCCTTCCGCGGACAGGGAACCCTGCCCTGCGATCTCCAGTTCTTTCTCCTGGATGATGGTCTTGACCCGGTCGAAATCCTCCCGGATCCCGCTTCCGCGAACTGCCCGGTCGATGTCATGCAAAAGGTCCTTGTCGCTGGGCCAGTTAAGCAGTGTCGCCACATCGGACAGTTCCGAGTGACCTAGTTCATAGCGTAAGTAGGCGCTCAGAAACATGGCCTTCACCTGGTTGCAGGGTATTTCCGTAAATGCCGTTATGGACTGGGAAAGGCCAGATAGGAATCCGTAGCCACTTGTTCGGTATATTTTCCCCAAATCCAACGAAAAGCGTTGCAGTTCAGGATAATAATCCTGGTTCTCATCCAGCACAGCTTTAGACATAACGCCTAGCCTGAGCATCATTTCCTCCACGTCGTTTCCTCTCAGGTAGAGTTCCACCAAAGACAACAACATGGCCAACAAGTTGGCTACCACGACCTTCTTAGGAAGCGTAGTGATATAGCGCCAATCGTAGGCCACGAATGCAGGAACGAAATAATCCCGGGAGATGTCCCGGACCAAGGGTCCGGAAAAATCGACAACGAACGCTTCGGTACTGGATTCACTGCCTCCGAAAGATGAAGGAACAGCGAAAAGCAGCGGGATGCGCCTTCCGGCCTGGGGATTGTAGAAAAACTCGGACCAGGGGTAGTTATTGTAGGCTAGAAGCCCTATTAGCTTGGCCAGGTCGATGGTCGAACCGCCTCCGATGGCAATCAGCGAGTCACAATCATTTTGCATAAACTGGGCCGTACCGGCTTTTACTTCGTCCAAAGATACAGGCAAAGGATATCCCGTATAAGTGGCGTATTCCAAATCCTTCAGCGCATTGATAATATCCTGACTGGGTTCATCATCAAAGACCTGCGCGTCGAGCACCACCAAGGGCCTCTCTTTTCCCGTTTCTTTCAGAACCCGCAACAGATTCTCGGTGGTCCTGTCGTGAAAGACGCCGGACAACGGGCTGAATGTTTCCATCTGATTATCAAGTTCCAGAAAAAAACTCATTAGTCTTCCTTTCCGAAAGCATTAATGGTCGTCAATTCCTCAAAGGTTTTTCTGGGCTTCTCTTCAGGTAAATACAAGGGTACGCCCAGTGGCGTCAAACCGATTACCTTGTAATTCTGAGGAACGTTGCACGCTCTCTTCACGTCTTGCTCTTCAAACCAACCGATGAAGCAGGTTCCCAAACCACGCTCGGCAGCCGCCAGCATCAACGTTGAAAAGACGATGCCGCCGTCTACCAGATAATAAGGCTTTCCATCCAAATCACCTGAACTTTCCGGCTCAGCCAGAACCACGATTACGTACGGGGCTTGCAGGATTCCGTTGCGTCCGGGATTTCCCGGCGGTACGGCATCAGCCAGCTGTTCCCTGATCTGGGGATCGTCCACCAGCACGAAGTGCCAGCATTGTTGGTTTTTCCAGGAGGGTGCTTTGCTGGCGATCTCAATTATCTCCTTGGCCGCCTCGAATGACACGTGATCTTCGGTATATTTGCGAATGCTACGCCTGTTACTTATTATGTTCTTCATAGGTATCTCCTTACCCTGCTTATTTGCCTCTATTTTAACATAAAAACAAACAAAAAAAGCGGACAGCTAAGCTGTCCGCCCATTCCAACGAATCTTTATCTCCCCTGTTCGAATAACCCGACGTTCTAGTGGCAAACAAAGGGTGGTAGGTTGTACTAACAATCTTTATATGTTTCACACCAACGTCCGTGGACGGGAATGGAAACCAGATTCTAGAATTGACCTCAAGGGATTGGGCTATCCTTGGAATGTAGTGATATTATATCCCCAGACTGAGATGCTGTCAAAAAATTAGAAAAGGATTTTTCTTTTTGGCTAAAAAAACTTATAATGAGAACAGAGGTGAACACATTGTATATCTTAACTATATCACGCACATTGGGAAGTCATGGAGACGAGATCGCTAAAAAGCTCTCGCAGCTCCTGTCCATTCCCATCATCGACAAAGAAACGACATATGCCGAATGGTTGCCGGAAATCGCTGACGAGCATGGCGTGCATATGCTCCGTTCAAGTTATGCCTTCTACCACCATACCTATGACCGGGACCGCACTTACAAAGACTATGTCGCTGAGAAACTGAAAGGGACGCTTACAAGCGGACCCAAAATTTTCCTGGGTATGGGTTCCCAAGTGATTTTCAGAGAGTATCCGAGTACGGTACACATCCGCATCAACGCACCTTTCTCCGTCCGCCTGGAACGCTTGCAGCAAGAATGGCATCTGGGCACAGCCCAAGCCATGCTCAACCTGGAGGAATCCGACACCAGACGCAAGAAATTCATCCGCAAGGTGCACGGACAGGACTGGGAGGATGAATTCCTCTATGACCTAAAAATCAATACCGCGCAAATTGATGTGGACGAAGCTTGTGACATGATCTGCACACTGGTGACCAAGAGGGATCGACTCTGCCCCTACAACGCCAACCAGATATCACTTTTCCAAAGTGAACCCTCGCGGTATGAGTTCCGCCATGAAGTAGAGCGGGAATTCGCTACCATATTGGATAGTTACGGTATGGATTGGGCCTACGAGCCGACTACCTTCCCCTTGGCATTTGACGAGGAAGGAAACATCAGTCAGGCCATCTCCCCAGATTTTTATCTAAAACGTGAAGACACCTACATCGAGCTGACCGTCATGAATCCAAAATACATGGCGGAAAAACGCCGAAAGATAGAAAAGTTGCGAGAGCTCTATCCTGAAATCAGAGTCATCCTGATGGATAAGAAAGGCCTTCAGGCCTTCATAGAACGGCATAAATTGAAAACCCATACGGAGGAAATACAATGAATGAGCCCAAAGACATACTGCTGGAGAAGCAAGTCATTGAGGAACGAATCGACGCCTTGGCGCGTCAAATAGACCAGGATTACAAAGACAAAAATCCCGTATTGCTGACGCTCCTGAAAGGCAGCTTCTACTTCGCCGCAGACCTGAGCAAGCAGATGCAAGCCACTCACAGCATCGATTTTCTCACCGTAGCTCATGACAGTACCGGTATGCTGAAGGTGCGCTACCCTCCTACAAGCAATCTAAAGGGCCGGCACGTACTCCTGATTGAAGACATCGTCGACTCAGGTCTGACGCTGCATTACATTGTAGACTACGTAAAAAAACAAGGTGCCAAATCCGTTACGGTCTGCACCCTGCTGGATAATCCAGTCCGGCGTCTGGTCAATCTGCCCATCAGTTACATCGGCTTTACCATCCCGGATGTCTATGTAGTCGGTTACGGCCTGGATGTCAACGAATACTACCGCAACCTCTCGGATATCCATATCTACGAGCCCTAAGATTATCATCCAATCAAACTTCAAGCCGGACCATCAATGGTCCGGCTTGTTATTTGCAAATATCCAATTCAAACTACTTTGCGCTTGCCAAGGCCTCCAGCACTTCTTCCACATGACCTTTGATATTGACCTTGGGCCAGATACTGAGAATCTTACCCTCCTCGTCAATGAGAAACGTGCTCCTAGTAGTACCCATGTAGGTTTTACCATAGAGTTTCTTTTCTTTCCATACACCGAAATCCTGCATCATCTTGAGTTCAGTGTCCGCCAATAGCACGAATGGCAGGCCCAGCTTGTCCGAGAACTTCTTGTGGGACTTGATTGAATCCTTGCTCACACCGACGACCTCGGCACCCAGTTCCTTGATTTCCTGATAATGGTCGCGGAACCCGTCCGCTTCTTTGGTTCAGCCAGGGGTATTGTCCTTGGGGTAGAAATAGAGGATCAATTTCCTGCCCTGGAAATCCTCATCTGTCCAGTTCCGTCCCTGTCCGTCAACAGCAGTAAAATGTGGCGCAATCATCCCTTCTTGCAACATAACTTCCTCCTTCAATCCAATGTATTGAGAATCTCTACGTCCTGTTCGGCCAACAGGCAGACCACATGGTCCTCTTTCTTCAGATCCAACCGATCGGCTGCCCGGAGCCCGAGCGCACAGAGCAGGGTTTCCTCCCCTACCTGAAGCTCAACCTTGGTCGAGCGTCTGGTGCGATGGACATGCTTCACCACGCCGCCAAAGCGATTGCCGCCGCAGGTGCCGATTCGGGCGTCCTTGGTCAGAATCAGGTTCTCCGGTTTGATACTGATGGCAACCTGCATGTTCTCCCTATAATTGGCAAAGGAAAAATATTCCGGTTTGACCACGCTCAAACGGGTCCCCAACGCCTCGATGACAAGTTCCTTGTAATACTCTTCATCAACGATTTCCAAAATCCTGCCTTTCAGATGATTGAATTTCTCCCTAACCACTCGTCCGTCACGGATTTCAAGCACCTTGTCCGATAGGATCTGGGCCTCAACCGCATTATGGGTTACCAAGAGCGCCCCGATATTCCATTCCTTGCGAAAGTTGTGGAACTCCTTGTAGAGACGCTCCTTGGTCTGGGGATCCAACGAGGAGAATGGCTCGTCCAAGAGGAGGAAGTCCGGTTTGGTCACTAGCGCTCTGGCAAAGGCCACCCTCTGCCTCTGACCACCGGATATCTCATGTGGATAGCGCTTGGCCAAGGGGTCTACCCCGAATGTCCCTAGCAGTTCCCGCACTTGAGCCTCATCTTTTACCTTCTGGGCCAGGAACAGGTTGTCCTCCACACTCATATGAGGAAACAAGGCGTAATCTTGAAACACATAGCCAAGCTTACGGTCCTGGGTACGCACATCCAGGTTGTCCTGGTTGTAGAGTTCCCTTCCGTGCAGCGAGATCCGTCCCGCGTCAGGTTGCATCAGACCGGCAATCATCTTTAATAGCGATGTCTTACCCGCCCCGGATTCCCCGGTAACCGCCAGGACCTCGCGGCCCACTTTGAACGTACAGTCCAAATGGAAAAGGTGGAGTTTCTTCTGAACAGATACTTCTAGCATGTCCGCCTCCCTCTCCGTTTGGATGTAATGAAATAGATCAGTCCCAGACTGGACAGCAGCATGAAGCCCAGTAAGATGTTGGCTTCCTGGTAGCGCCCGGCTTCCACAGCGAAATAGATGGCAATGGGCACCGTCTGAGTCTTGCCAGGTATGTTGCCGGCGACCATCAGGGTGGCTCCGAACTCGCCGAGGGCTCTGGCCAGGGCCAAAGCCAATCCACTTATAAAGCCCTGTCTGGCCAGCGGCAGCTTGATGCGCCAGAAAATCCGCTCCTCCTCCAGGCCCAGCGTTCTGGCAGCCTGGATATATTGCTCATCAATGGCTGTAATCCCTCCCTTGAGGCTTTGGTACATCAGGGGCAGACCCACAATGAAGGCCGCCAATACCGCCGCCCCCCAGGTGAAAATGAGGGAAGCATCGAACAAGGCGAATAACGGTTTCCCCAAAAAACCGTGGCGCCCGAACAAGAGCAGCAGACCGTAACCCAAAATGGTGGGTGGTAGTACCATGGGCAGCATGATAAGCGTCTCCAAGGTATCCTTTCCCCGAAACTCTTTCTCGGTAAACAACCTGACCAATAACAGGCTAGCTGCTATTATGAGTATTAACGCCAAGGAAGCTACCTTGAGCGACACCAAGATGGGTTGAATCATAACTAGTCCTCCATTGTCAAAAATCCATGCGCCTTAAAAATATCTCGTGCCTCTTCGCTGAACAGGTACACGTAGAAATCTTGGGCAGATTCGTTTTCAAGACCTTTTCCCAAGAGTGCTGCCGGATATTGGATCACCCCTGACTCGTCTTCGTTGTAGGCCTCGATGATATGTACAGCTTCGCTGCTCATGGCATCCGTCCGATAGAGCATGCCCAGTTCCACCTCGCCACTGGCTACATAGGCCAGCACCTGGCGTACATCCTTGCAGATCAGGAAACGCTCCGCCAAGGCTTCATCCAGGCCTCTGGCCTGCATCACCTGCAGCGCGTAACGGCCGGCCGGCACGAAATCCGGGTCACCGATGGCCAATAGCAAATCCGCATCCACGATATCCCCCAGTTTTTGATATACGCTGTCCGAGTCGTAGGCAATAAGCACTACCTGATTCATCACCAACGTCTTGCTATGCTCTTCCTCCACCAACCCCTGCTCCAAGAGCATATTCATCTGTTTGGTGGATGCCGATAGGAAGATGTCCGGATCGGCACCCTCCTCGATTCCTTTGCGTAAGGTACCCGATGAAGCAAAATTCAGCACAACTTCCGTACCGGTTTCCGCTTGATATACCTCAGCCACTTCGCCCAGTACATCCTGTAGGCTGGCGGCAGCCATCACAAATATTTCCTCGTCACTGCTTCCGGTCTGTGTATAAAAAACCGCCACCAAGGCCATAACCAATACTATAACTGCTATCCAACTGCTTTTTTTCATGTCATATCCTCTCGTTTGTCATATATTCCATGTTCTATGATAGCATGCGTTATACTTCTCTGTAAATAACGAAAAAGGCGGCAACGCCGCCTTTTTCCTTATCTTGTTCTTCTTTCAATACTCATTTGATCTTATCTGGACCGCTTTATCTCAAATCTATGAAGCACTCAAGTTCCACGTCCTCAATGCCTTCGGTAAGTAGGTCTCCCCGCAAACGCCGCAGGTAGATGATGACCTGAGCGCCGTCAGTTTCCTCCCGCACCACCAGAGCTTCCTGCATGCTTTGATAACCCTCGTCCTGTTCCAATTGATAAAGCTTGTCTCCGTAGTCCGACAGATCTAAGCGATAACGCTCCTGTCCGTCCAGAGAAACCAGTAGCAAGGAGTTCTCGTCGATGGAAAGCTCGACCACTCCTTGTCCTGTGACGATCTCATCCTGGTATAGATTCACCTTCTCACCCTCATAATTGAAGGCGCTAGCATGGAAATAAGCATCATAGCCGGATATATCGAGCGGTTCCCTATTATTCCCATTTTCATGGAAACTGTAATAGTTCCCCCACTCCACCTTACTGCCTTCAGGCCTGGGTGCACCAAACAAGGCTTCCAGATCATCATCCTTGCCTTCGCCGATGCCATCCGGCATCGCTTCCAGGTCACTCAGTTCCTGATTGCGACGGAAATAGTCCACGACCTCGTAAAGCTGGCTCAGATCCTCATCAGAGATCGTATCCGACGCTTGGATGGTTCCGTCTACCGCGAGCATCTGGTTGTCTGCGAGAATCCTGTTGAAACGGGAATTCTGGCTACGTCTGGATATGGAGAATGCACTTACAGGCCCCACTACGGATATGAGCATCAGGGCCACCAAAACGATGACTAGCATGATATTCCTCCGGCCTTTCCTCAGATTGAAGTAGAGATAGGCAAAGGCCACCCAGATACCGAATAGCAGGATGAAATAGCGGTTCTCGGTGATGCCATACTGCCCAATGCGCATGAAGATGGCCACGAACATCATGGCCAAGAGCGGCAGTACCGCTCTCGGGTACCAGGTGTTGAATCCCTTGATCCAGTTATTCTCCTCCAGCACCGGTGACAGCAGGAATATGGCCAACGTTCCGATGGCCGAAGAAAAGATTACCAGATAGGAAACCATGCCGGTAGGCCAGTTCATGGTGAAAATGATTTTGAAGAAATAAATATATAATACCAGCGAATATACGGATAAGAGCGGCAGGATCACATAAGTGAAAATACCCTGCAGTAACTTGCCTAGCTCATCGCGTCCCACCATATCTGACAACCTCGGCACCCCACCCAGAAGAAAGGTGCTGGCAAAAACACAAAAGGAAAGAATCCAGGTATAGGCATACAGATCCCCGCTCATACCCTCGTACAACAGGTTCTCGATGGCGAACAGGATGGCCGTAACACCCAGGCCCAACACGATGGTGTAGGCAAGTGTCTCGAAGAAACGGGCAATCAGACGGATAACATAGAATTCATACCACTCCCGTTTCAGCAGATAGGGTATAGCGGTGAAGGCAAACAGCAACGCACTGATGAGCATGAAATGGCGGATCAATACAGCATCGGTCTGATAATCGGCCATGACATACTGGTAATAGAGAACCAGAAGTCCTATTTGCACACCATAGGAGACCAGTCTTTTCCATAGGACGGTAGCAAAGCGCTCCAACCCTGCTTCCACCACCAAACTGATGGCTATGCCCAGGACCAGGGTGAACAGCAGCTTGTCGATCACCTCGGCAGCTGCACTGTTATATCCCAGATCGGCCTCGATGCGGTAGATGACCAACGCGGCCATCAGGTAACTCTGTGTTAGGGTCAAGGGGTAACGCTGCCAGGTGGCGACGAAAAGATCACCCAGCCTCTCGAAATTTCTTCTGCTAAAAAACTCTTTGATTTTCATGATTTCGACCTCCTAGGCACATTGTACGTTATGTTATTCAAAAGCTCAACAAATTGAGTCTGGGAATCCCTCAGGCAGCATGATTTTCTCCATCCGTCGTCGGTGGGAGATGGCCGTAAGCTCATCCTCCGCGTAATGCCGGATCAGCGTCCCATCCAGCCCCGATAAAACCAGACGTTCGGTAAGATGGGAGACGAAAGTTCTCTTCCAGACCGTATCCACCGGTCGGTAGGTCAGCAGAAAAGCCATCAGGCGTCCCGCGTCCTCTTCTCTTTTTCCCACGGACGTTTCCTCATAGTCCACAAAGCGTATCCGACCATTGTCCTTCTCCAAGATGAAATTCCTCAGATTCATATCCCCTAACCGGTAGCCGGGACTTTTCCTATATAGGCGCCCCAAGGATCCCACTAGGTTGTCCAGCACTTCCGTCCCCGCCAGGCCCTCTTCTTCCAGACGGACATAGACATCCAACAGGTTTTCCCCCTCGATGTATTCCAGGAGCAGCGCATCCTCCGATTCCCCAAACAGCGCCGGACTCTCCGGAGCGAATCGCAACAGGTTTGCCTTTTCCCTGACCAGCGACGGCCGTCCTTTGACGAAACACTTGTAGACCATCTCTTTCCCCGTTTGGTCCGCCACCAGCAGGACCATGTTCTTAAGCGAAAAAAACCTATGGCGCACCATAAGTCTTCTTCCCTGCACAGTCACTTCCCCTGGCGCATCACGGTTCATCTGGGAGACTCCTCACCGATGACCACTTCGATCTTTCCCTGCTTGCGATAGCCATCCAGTTCGCTCACCGAAGACAAGACCGAATTGCGCACGATGCGCTGCACGAAGGGCACCATCTCGATTTCCTTGCCGTCCACGTAGAGACGCACTTTTTTTTGATCCAGAATGCATTCCTCCCGGGTCGCTTCCTCTTTGTTGATGGCCGCCAATAGACCCCGGCAACCGCCATGCCCGCAGGCATCACAGCACTCCGCGGGAAAGTCCGGCAGTTTTTCTACAACCTTTTCCTCAATGAAGTCTACCAACTGCGCTATATCCTCTTCGGCATTCAGTACGGGTAGACCCCGGTATTCTTGCATCTCATTTCCCAGTCTGCCGGCTATGGCGATGACCGAACCGTCCAGCCGCTCATCGACTTCCTCCGTCGTATGGGCGCAGATGATTTTCTGCACGTTGGCATCCGTCACCCCTTCGCAGATCAGATAGTCGCTATCGTAAAAGCGAAAGATGGTTTCCATGGGCAGTTTCTCCTTGAACAGGACATCCGTCTCAAAAAATCCTCTAGCCGTCACGATACCGGCCCCAGCCTTATGATGGCGGTCAGTGTTGCTGCCCTCCATGTCGATCTTGAACTCTTCAAAGTGAATTTCCTTAACGGAGTCGACTCGGTATCTTCTTTTTTTAAGTTCAGCGATGATTCGTTCCACCGTCGTAGTCTTGCCAGACTGAGTTACGCCGAACACGGATATTATTTTCATATTTCCCCTCTCTCTACTGCCAGTATAAAACCAGCAACATACAGGCGGACATGGTACTGCCAACCATCCAGAAGACATCTCGCGTCGCAAACCTCAGCCTGCGATAACTACTACGCCTATGCCTGGCACGAAATCCCTTGGTCTCCATGGACAAGGAGATCGCTTCCGCTTTCTTGATGGTTCCCACCAAAACAGGCAGCAGCAGATATACATAAGTATCCAGTCGGCTGCGCCAGGGAATCTTTTTTAGCTCGATGCCTCTTAGTTGCAAAGCCACCATGGTGTCCTGCAGTTCCTGGGCCAGCATGGGCAGAAAACGCACACCCAGCGAAACCATGAAAGCCAGCTCATAGGGTACTTTGCTCTGGACCAGACCCTGCACCATCTCCCGCTCGTCCGCCGTTGCCACAATGGTGGCAGAAAGCAATACGATGGCCATGCGCAACAGGAACTCCAATCCACGCATCAGGCCGCCCGTAGTCAGGAAAGTAAAGTTGCCCCAAACCAACAACGCTTCTCCCTGACCATTGAACAAACTTTGAAGCACTGCAATCAGAAAAAGCATGACCAAGAGCTTCTTAAGCCGGTGATAGGCCCGCAACATGGAAGCCCCGAAATGGTGGCTGACGATGATACCCACCACCAAGACCAGTGCGAGCAGGCTTGCATCCTTGATCACCACGCCCAAGCTACTGAGTGCGATGACCACTACCAGTTTGGTACGGGGGTCATAGACTTTCATCGAAAATTCCTCCCCGTTCCATTCTCAATACTCGACTGGCATGCGCTTTGATGAAGTCCTGGTCATGGCCGATCATCAGGATGCCTACCCCACGCTTTCGCAGCCGTGCGAGCAGGTCTGCCAATTTCTCTTTTCTTCTAACGTCTAGAGATGTGGTGGGCTCATCGAGCACCAGATATTCTGCGCCATTGAGCAGGATGGCCGCCAACGCCACCCGTTGCTTCTCCCCTTGACTGAGCACATAGGGCCCCCTGTCACGCAGCGGCACAAGATCCAGTTCATATAAAATATTCTCAATCTTTTCTTCTATGGTTTCTTCTGCAAGATTCCTGAGGCGCAGGGGAAAGGCCAGATCTTGATAGACCGTAGTGCCGAACAGCTGCTTGCCGGGGTCTTGGAAGAGGTAACCAACCCGTCTGGCCGTCCCGGCCAACGAGCCTGTCTGCATGTCATTTCCCTCAAGCAAGACCCGGCCCTGGTCCGGTCGCAAGATACCCAGCAACAGTTTCCCCAACGTAGTCTTACCGCAACCGTTATCCCCGCAGAGCATCGTGAAATCCTCTCGGTACAAAGAAAAGTTCAAGTCCTGCAACAATGGCTCGTCTAAGGTATCCCGATAGCGCCCACCTTTGTGAGGATAGGAGAAACTGAGGTTCTCGATGCTGTAGACCGTGTCTTTTACGGCATCGTTCATAGGACCACCTCCCCGTCGGTTACCCGCAGACCTTTTCCATCAAGAAGGAGCACCCGGTCCGCCAGCTTCAGATTCTCAAAATCATGTTCCACCATCAGGATAGTCTTGCCCTGCTGCTGCAAGCGGCGAATCAACACCCGGATCTTGGTTTTGGATTTTTGGTCCAACTGTGACATGATCTCGTCGAAGATGAGGATGTCCGGCTGCAGGGTCAGGACGGAAGCGATGGCCACCATCTGTTTCTGTCCACCTGAGAGCGTATTGGTACGCTCCCCTCGCAAGCTTTCGATTCCAACGTCTTCCATAGCACTTAGGATCCTGTGTTCAATTTCGCGCGGTTCAAGACAGAGATTTTCCGGGCCGAATGCCAATTCATCTTCGACATACGGCAAGAAGAGCTGGGTTTCAGGATTCTGAAAAACGATGCCCACTTTACCGGCAATGCGCTCCGGATGCATAGATGGCAGCTCCTCTCCAAACAACATGACTTTACCCTTTACGGTTCCGTCATAGACCCGGGGGATGATACCGCAGGCGAGATAGCAGATAGTTGTCTTACCGCTGCCGCTCAGGCCTACCAATGCGGTGGTAGTCCCCTTATCCAGGGAAAAGCTGATATCCTCGATCAGTGATGCTTCAGATTCATAAGAGAAGCTCACCGATTCGAAGCGCAGCACATCCACTTAGCGCACATCCATTTCCACAGCAAATTTGCATCGGCGGTTGCTGAACTGATCTGTTACCACGATGCTCTGGTAGGGACCGCGTCCCCCTTCTTCCCTGGTCTCCAGCAAAGCGCCTTCCTTGCCATAAACCAGATAGACGTTGTCTTCTTTCAGCACTTCCACTACAGTATAGGCCACCGAATAACCGTCAATGGCGGTGAGGATTACACTGTCATACTCTTTTAAGTCTACACCCGCTTCATGGAAGAGCGTCCTCAATTCCACACCCTCGTAGTCGTAATATTCAGGGTCTTTGCCGTTGGTTTTCAGAACCGCCTCAAAGGTATCCGATTCCATCTCCTGCAAATCCGCAAGATAATAGGTAGCTAAAGTTTCAGTCTCCGCCTTGACGACAAAAGCTGCACTTTCTTCCAATATTCTTTTCTCTGCCACGCTGTCCTGGTTGAGAAAAGCCAACACAGCCACCACCAGTACCAGCACAGCCACCAGGGTAATCAACCATTTTTTCATTCTATTCTCCTCCATTCAGTACCAGATAGGGTACCACTAGATCTTCCCAACGCACCTGCCCATGGGTTCCTCCATCAAGCGTTTCATGCATGCCGTGGTCCGCCACGATGATGACTTTGCCTTCAAAACCCTGTACCAAAGATTCAACATAACCGTCATGCAAACGGATCTGCTCTAACGTCTCATCACCGAAAGGGCCGTAGGAATGACCCGCATCATCGATCTTATGAAAATGCACCAGCAGATAATCGTAACCCTGATCAAGAGCTATAAGCGCTGATCTGTATATTTCGTCATCGATACTGCCGTCCTGGTTGGTATCCACGTGCAAAACTTCCTGGGTCTTGGCATCAAGTATGCGGATGTCCGCCTCCAGCAACAGGCTGGTTTTGCCTTGGTCGTCCAATACACTGAAGATACTTTCATCCAGAATCCGGTCACCGCGGGAATGTATATTGTTCTGTTCCGGTCCCTGACCTGTAATCATGGCCGCAAAACCCACATTGGTCACCGGTTTGTAGAAACTGAGCGCCGGTTCGGCACCGGTCACACCCGCCAGATAAGGCGCATGACCGTTCGCCATGGCATAGCTATACTGCTCATAGGAAAACCCGTCCAGGAACAAGAGCAGCACCGGAATATCCTTCCCAGTGTAATACAGCGCCTCATCGTAGGCATCCGCAATGGAAGCGACAGGCGCATCCACCAATATGCCCGCGATATCAACCACCTCGAAATCTACATCGCGGTAACCGATACGATTTCCATCTAAAAAGAGTTCACCTACACCTTTGTGTAGATAGACCTCGCCATCACGCCCGCTGATCCACAGCTTGGCATCGCCATCCAGTAGGTCCCCCAGGGACCTACTCCTATAACTGTTGAAGACATCGACACCGAAGTTTCCTTCTTCCCGTTCGATGCTGGAAGAGCCTTCCAGATGGAGGGTCCGTGTCCTTCCATCCAGATAAAGGTTGCCCGGCGTGGTTCTTAACAAATCTCCGGATTTGTTCCCCACCCCGATAGACAGCAGGCTTTCATCCTCTTCAGACACCACTACGATTTCCGCCAGGTGCTTGATCTGGGCGCTCACCGGATGCAATGCGTCCCGAATCTCCCAACCGTTTTCCGTCGAAAAACTGAGCCAGGTTTCAGCCAACCTGTTGTCGATCCTAGCGACCAACCCGTCGGACCCCACCAGCAATACACTGTAGGATGTTTCCCACGGCCGGCAGATGTGCATCAATGCCTCTAAAGAAACCTTTGCTTCTCCATCTAGGTTTTCATCGATCTCTTTCAGGTCGCAGAACGACAAGGTCTGTTCCACGTCTCCCAGCAGTTCCACCCGTGGCTGATACCCTTCAACGCGCGGCAAAAAAACCAGCAGACTTACTAGGACCGCCGTTAGCGCCATACTAAGAAACATCCATCTATTCATCTTCAAATCTAAACACTCCCTCTAATCCCATCATTCACTGTCGTCTTTTTTTCAACAGATGTAATGATTCAAAACGCTTCGCCAACTGGTAGGCGATCAAACCGCCCAAGCCCCCGGATAATAGTGACACGCTCAGGCTGAGCAATAGGGGTATCCACGGCAATTGGAAGAAAACCCAGTTGACGCTGAGAGTCCCTGTCAAATTGGCCAGTCCGCCTGCTAAGAAATAGTGCAGTGGTGTGTAAACCTTGTTGCGTGAAAACAGAAAGACCAGGTCCACAGCCATGCCGGGCAAGGTGTAGGTGAGGATGCTCACAATGCCATGTGTCCCGTATATGCCCATAACCACAACCAGCAAAGCCTGGGTCAGGGCGATCAGGGTGCCGGCGCCTCTTCGTTTGATGATTCCTGCGCCCAGCACGATCCACAGCATATAGAATCCGCCGGCCACGGCACCGCCCGGAATGAACAAAGGCCCGGTGATAATATGAACCAAAGGCACAACAATCGGTTTAGTCGCCACCCCCAGGGCGGCGACCAAACCGATCAGTACCAGTTCCATTATGGAAAAATCTTTTAATCTCTTGTCCAGATAACTCATGCCTGCCTCTACTTGGTGCTAATTTTCACCAGGTTCTTAATCCACCAGTTGGATCCCTTGCCGTCCATCACCAGTTGGATGTAGCCGTCTTCCGCGCTGACCGCTTCCCCGTCTACAACCATGCCCAGGATGGTGCCTTCGCTATCCACCAAAGTCATATCGTCGACATCCTTGGCGTATCCATCCGCGGCTTCGCAGGTCACAACACTGTATCCCTCAACCCCAACATAATCCAATACCGCTTTCAATGGTACGCCTTTCCAGGTCTGAGCCACTTCGGTGCCGTCCTTGCTCTTCTTGGTCGCCGAGATTTCCACTTCGCCTACTGCATCATAGTCAGCCTGGGTGAACGGGGTACCAGCGATGTCGATGGTCCACATCGATTCCACTTCAGCAGCAGGTTCTTCAACAACAGGCGCTTCCGCAACCGGCTCTTCTACAGGTTCCGCGGCAGGTTCTTCCTCAGGGGTGCAGCCTGCCAACAGGCTGACAGACATCAATACGATTAGAAACAATACTCCAAATTTTTTCATGTTCTTGTCCTTCCTTCTTAGGTAATATATCCGAACACCGGCCTATTCGGCTTCGATGCTGAGAATCTCCTTGATCTGGGTCGTTTTCGCCAGATCCGGGAAAACCGACCGGTAGGTCCCGTCCTTGAAATAAATCATGCCGGTCAGCAGATATTCACTGTCCACCGAAACGCTGTAACCGTCTCTGGCTGTCAGCAAGTAGCTGTCCGTCTGAACCAGGCTGGTGCTATCCAAGATCTCCTTCAGCGCTATACCCTCAAACTTGTCCAACGCCATATGTTCCAGGGCATTAAAGCCACTCTCCAGGCTGTAGAAGCTGACACTTTGCTGGCTGAAACAGAGCACTTGCTTTATGTGCATACCTTTGGGCAACTCCGGGGAGAGGAACAGCGGTCGTTCTTCGCCTGTGATCTTCAGATACCCAAGCTCCACATTCTCCCTGGTCTCGTCTTTTTCCAGTCCGTCTGCAGAGGCAAAGTACAGGTCTTCCGTCCCTTCTTCCCCATAGGTGGACAGCAGGTCCGTCATGGATACCGCCGTGTCCTCCGCATCGTAATAGACATAGGGCTCACTGGGTAGGTCGGCTACCGCCGTGTCTAAGAAGATTACTTTGCGAACTTCAGCGCTCGCTGTCTCCTGTATCAGATCCAGGTTGACCATATTGCGCACCCAGTACATGGAGCGTTCCTCCGGCACAATCAGACGGACCGGCTTGCTGTCATCCGCAAGGGCCTCCCCATTGATCTCATAGGCCAACACGATTTCCCGAGCCTCTACGATTTCCTTCGGTACCTCAATGGCATAACCGTCACTGGCTACCGCCCTCAAGCTACTGAAAGTAGCAGTATCGATATTCTCTCCAGCGAGAACATCGTCCAGTTTCACTCCTTTGATATGATATTCATTGGTCTCTCCGGCTGAATCCACGCTGGTAACATACAGTTCCACCGCCTCATATTGTTCCACCATCTCAGCAACGTCTATCACGTGTTCTTCTCCTACACCCGTTATGCTGAACGAGCCCATTACTTTCTCTTCCTCGGCTGAAGCTTGCGCGCATCCGGCCACCAACAGCACCATAGCCACAAGCATGATCAGCACCAACCAATTCTTTCTCACTTGAAACATAACCTAGCTCCCTTCCTTATAACCATCCATATAATCCAGCGCCTCTTGAACTGCCTGCATTACTGCTTGACTGGACACCGTAGCACCGGTAACCGCCACTACCTCGTTCTCCACCTTCTTGGCCATCTTCACCATTCTGAGTTCCATGTCCGCACTAATGCCTTGGAACCGCGAAAGAAACCATTCCTCCTGAATGTATCCCCCGTAGTCCTCGGTCTCCTCTTCTTGCAGAATTCTCACTTGCTCTACGGTGCCATCCTGAAACCACGTCAGCACCACGACGTCCTCTTTGTAACCAGCCGCCCGGCTGACACATAGGGTCTCGCTACCGTCCTGGCTCCGATAGGCTACCAGGATCGGTTCTTCCACGGATAACAACTGGTACTTCTCCAAGTCTGCCATCTGGGCCAGCTCCCGTTCCCAAGGCATTGTCTGACCTTCCATGCAGGCGACAAGCAACAGGCACAGTATCAGAACCGGGACCAACCTCATTTTCATCTTCTTCATCCTACTTTTTCCATAAAAAAAGCTCCGGGGTTCCCCAGAGTCTAAAGCGCGACAATAACGGCCCAAAGCCGTATTAGTCTCCTTTCCACAATGGGGGACCATCTCATTTCTAAAATGACCTAGCGATCTTCATTCCCTAGCAAGCCGTAGGAATGAAGATTTCAGAGAATTATTCTAGCTATAGTGTGCAACATTTTTGTTCTTACGTCAATAGTTATCCTTGTACCTCCCTGCAAAAATGAAATTTGTCATAAATTAGAGAAAACCCGATGAATCGACGGATTCATCAGGTTTTCTTCAACTAAGATATAGGCGTGAATTTGATACTAATCTTCAGAATTGATTAGCACTTCCTCACCGACTTCAATCATCAGCTTTTCCCTCAGGCCACTTCCGGCACGCGCCACACAGGCACCCAGGTCGAAATCCTGCAGCTGACGGATGACGGCCGACACGTTCCTGCGGCCGATCACCTCTACTTCTTCTCCCCAGTCCCTGTCCACAGCCTTTCTGGCTTCATCGTCTATGTACAACACGTCCAAGGCATCATCTGCATCACTATATACATCCATCAATCTCATATTCTTAACATCCATCTGGTCCAACTCCTTTACACGTAATCGAATCTAACAGGAAAATGAAGCTTGTCTCTTAACGCATGAGTGAGATAACAAATACCCGCTACACTCAGGTATCCTATGGTCAGGGCAGTCGGTCCGGCATTGATTCCCATAATCGACGAGTGGATCAGCCCGATGAAGGTGAATCCGGCAGAGATCATGGCGATATGACCTGCATAGACCAGTTTCCGGTCTATGATAAAGACGGTGATGGCCGCCCACATCATACCAATGATGATACTACCGTAATACAGGGCTTCCACACCACCCCACATGACTCCGTTGGCCATCATGCTACTGGCAATTTCAGGGGTTACCGCTTCAACACCTACTGCATACAGCGCTCCAGTAATTTCCGTGTAGGCATAGTTGGCGATATGGGGTACGAAGGCGATGGCGATTGCCGCACTGTGCCTTCTCGGTGTGTCTACGAACGCCTGGGATATCATGACCATCGCACACCAAAGATAGGTAATCGCGATGACCACTTCCGGTACCAGATGATAAAGGAACTGGAAGAAACCGAAGAACCCGGCAATGGCAAACAGTACACCGGAAACCCAGGAATAGCCGATTCCGCAGCCGCTCTTTTTGAGACCCGCATGACCAAGCCATACGGTATTGGGCATGATTCCTCCGCATACTGCTGAAATCATGGTGGCGACGCCATCAACCATCTGGGCTTCGCCCACATTGTATCTGTCTCCGGCCGCATGTGCCGCTTCCACGTTATCCATGGTTTCGATAAAGTTATAGATCTCAACCGGAATTATAATACTTAGGAATGGCAGGACATACTTGAATCCTTGGATGATCGGTGCGATGCCAATGGACGGCAGCGTCAACTGACCCAACCCAGTGGTTACAATCTGAGCTTTACCGAGAACGAGGGCATATATGATCCCTGCTACGATAGCGACCAGCAAAGGTGGTACTTTCTTTGGTAGAACGTACCCGCCAATCAGACCGATCATGGCGATGATGAGAATCGGCATGCCCAATACCGGCTCAGCGTATACATCGAACAGCCCTTTGGTGGCCATCCAGACCAAGGCGATTCCTGCTACTGTTGCCAACATGGCAGCTCTGGGTAATAGCTTCCGAATGAATGGGCCTATGATGCCACCAAAAGCTTCAATCAGTCCACCGAGGAAACAGGCAGCGGTGGCGGCCATCCAAACCTGTTCCGGTGCCAGTCCCAATCCGAATTGCAGGGGGACGATCACACCGAACAGATACACGAAGACGACCGGTGTTGATAAACCGGAAGGAAGAGCTGTGACATCTGATCTTCCTTCTTTTCTGGCCAACCGGTAGGCCATCCAGGCGTAGTACACACCTTGAACCAGCAAACCTACACAGATTCCGGGAATGACTCTTTTGAAAATTAGGTCCTCCGGCCAACCGAAACTCAGCAACATGGAAGCGACCAATACGAATCCACCGATATTGCCGGCAAAGACGTACACGATGCCATTGGTGTCTTCCCGTTTCAAAAACGGTACATGTGACATAGCTTGTTTGATACTGTTCATAGATAATTCCTCCTAAATATTTTTTTCATAAAATTAAATCATATTCGTACACAGCACAAGTTCTTATGCACCCAGAGTTCTGTCATCCCTTTCCGTCACATACGTTGTGTCGCATAACTGAGTCAGAAACTAATCTACTTCTATATCTACAAAATCAAATTTCGAAACATCAAACAGGCCCATGTCAGTGAGCTTCAGCTCAGGAATTACCGCCAGAGACATGAAACACAGGGTCATGACCGGTTCCACCTCGCTGCTAATGCCCAGTTCCCTATAGGCCGCCTCATGGATCCGGCCGAGCCGCTCTTTCACCCACTCACCACTCTGATCGCTCATCAGGCCCCCGATGGGCATAGGCATGGTCTCCAGAATGTTCTGGTCTTTTACCAGCACAATCCCACCGCCCTGGGCAATCAGCTGATGCACCGCCATTTCCATGTCTTCATCGTCAACCCCCACTACGATAATATTGTGCGAATCATGGGCCACGGACAAGGCTACGGCTCCGCTCTTGATACCGTAATTTCTTAGTAGGGCTACCGCTACATTGCCGGTACCTTGATGCCGCTCTACCACCGCGACTTTGGCGATCGGGAGATCCGCATCATAGAGGAATTCTCCATTCTCCGTTTTCACTTCCGCGGCTCCGTGGCCGGTAACCACACCACCTGGCAGCACATCTATGGTCCGCACCCGATTGGATTTCAGTTTCAGTCTCAATTTTTCCTTGCTGAAGTCCTTGACATGGAAGCTTCCCTGAACCGGTTCAATGCCCAGTTTCTCAACCGGTAGCAGGTATTTTCCCTCTGAGGCCACCTCGTCCCCTTCAATAAACACCTTGCTCACATTGAAGTCCGTGAGGTTGTCCAGCAGGACGATGTCCGCCCGAAGACCGGGCGCGATCGCGCCCCGATCTCTCAATCCGAAACATTCAGCCGCGTTTAGACTGGCCATCCGGATGGCGGTTATGGGTGCGATGCCTTCACGGACACAGATACGCAGATGATCATCCAAATGTCCCAGTTCCAGAATGGTCTTTGGCTGCCTGTCATCAGAGCAGAGCAAGCACCTGCGGCTATTTTCCGGCGTTACCCCCTGAAGCAGGTTGACCAAATCATGGCAGGCGGAACCCTGTCTTAGCAGCACATACATCCCTCTGGCAATTCTATCCGTCATTTCCTGCACGGTTGCACATTCATGGTCGGTACGAATACCAGGCGCCACATAGGCATTCAAATCGTTCCCTTCAATACCTGGGCTGTGCCCATCTATCATTTTCCCCTGATCCTTCGCGACCATGAGCTTATCGAGGACTGTTTCCTGACCTTGGATCACGCCAGGGAAATCCATGAATTCACCAAGCCCCAGGATGCGCTCATCCCGGATCGGCTCTTCCATGGTCGCCGCATCAATGTTGGCCCCCGAGTGTTCAAAGGGGGTTGCGGGAACACAGGATGGTAGCATGAACTTGATGTCCAAGGCCGTTCTTTCGGCAGCGTTCATCATGTACTCCAAGCCCGGTATCCCGCATACATTGACGATCTCATGGGGGTCAGCGATGATGGCCGTGGCCCCGTGGGGTACCAGCAGTCTGCCGATTTCTTCCGGTGACACATAAGAGGACTCGATATGGATATGACTGTCAATGAATCCTGGTGATGCATATCGGCCCTGGGCGTCGATTTCTCTTGCCCCTGTATAGTCTCCAACACCGGCGATCTTTCCGTCACTGATGGCGATATCCCCTTCTATGACGCTAGCGTTAAAAACATCGATGACACGACAGTTCTTGATGACCAGATCGGCATTACGTCTGCCGGCAGCCACATCTATCAGTTTTTTCAATTGTTTCGTACTCATTTGATTACCTCCTTACTTGAGCAGTGTCCGATTGCCCACTACTCACCGATCAGCTTCAGGATGGGATCAAAGGTCGTAAGAGCGACACAATCGATCGGCCCCACATCAGTGATGGCATAGTCCTGAATGGCCGTTATGGGCAGGAAGAACATGTACATAAGGGGTTCATCCAACGGACAACCGAGTGTCGCAGCAGCTTCATTGAGGAGTATCTCCCGCCTAGCGATCTCCTCCGGCTCCATGTCGCTGGCGATTCCCCCAACTGGCAAGGGCAGAAATTCGATAATTTCTCCTCCGTCTACCACAACTTGGCCCCCGCCACTGGCGATCAGATGATTGACGGCGGTTGACATGTCCTGAGCGTCGACACCCATCACGATCAAATTGTTGTCATCCGGGGCCGCAGAGGAAGCCATAGCTCCACTCTCCAATTTCCAACCAGAGCAAAATGCCAGGGACCTGTTCCCGTTCTGTCCGAAGCGCTCCAATACGGAAACCATGGCGACGTCCTGTTCAGGATCCGGCAAGACTACAGAATTCTCCACTTTCAGTCTGACATCCCGTCTCTTTCTTACGAATGGTCCTTTGAGATCCATGGATAGCACTTTCGCTTCTCCCTGTTCCAGTTCCACCCAGTACTTGAAATCCTCTTTGCTGGTTTTCTTACATTTCAACTCACTGCTCAGGACCTCACTGCGGGTCGGAGCCTCCAGTTTGTAAGTAAGTTTCTTACCACGTGCAACCAATTCACCTTCGCTGATCACGGCCTCTACATTGAAATCCTCTGGGCTGTCGATTATCAAGATATCGGCAAGCCTGCCCGGTGAAATAGAACCGACCAAGTGGTCTACCCTGTAGGCCTCAGCGCTGTTGATGCTGCCCATCTGGATGGCCGTCATAGGTTCAACACCCGCCTGGATGGCCAATCTGACCAAATTGTCTACATGCCCTTTGCTGATTACATCAGAAGCGGTCACATCGTCGGTACAAAAACTCACTCGTCTGGCCAGCGCTGGATTCACCTCGGTGACCGCCCTGATGTTTTCTGCCAGGAAATGGGTGACGGACGATTCACGGATGAGCATGTGCATGCCATTTCGCATCTTTTCGATGACTTCTTCATGGTCGTAGCTCTCATGATCCAATCTGACGCCACTGCAGAGATAGGCGTTCAGATCCTTGCCTCTGGCCATGGGCGCACAACCGAAGATCGGCAAGCGGTTCTTGCCCGCCTCCGCAATCGCACCCAGGGTATCGTCATCTTCCTCCTGGATGAACTCACGGACGACTTCCCATACACCGTAGCAGCGATCCCACTGCTGAACCTTGGCATGGACCGATGGATCAAAGTTAAAGGCAATCGTGGATTTAGGAATGGTGTAGGGCGTCTTGAAGGGTGCACCCCAGAATACTTTCAGCGGCGTGCCATCGATCTCAGCGAAAACTTCTTCCAATCCCTCCAACCCGGATACGGAAATGTACTCGTCCAAACCAGAAACCATACTCGTCGTTCCGCAAGGCACAACGGCTTTGGCGAAACTGGTGATGCTCATCTTGCTGCATTCGCTGTGGATATGGCCATCGATCAGACCCGGGGCCAGGTATTTTCCGCTGGCATCGATGATTTCGGTATCGGGTCCTTTGTAGTCGCTCACATCCCCAACGGCTACAATGGTATCCTCATAAATGGCTACATCCGCCGGATAATACTCGCTGGTCATCACATTGACCAGGGTGGCGTTGGCGATCACCTTGCTCGCAGGAATCTTAGCCCCGCCAGCCTGCACTAGTCTCTTCAGACTGCTTACTGACTTGTTCATTTTGAACCTCCATTAAAAATAGTTTTAGTGCCCCGACGCTTATGGCGAACCAGGTTTCCCGTCCTGCGGCTTGCACTTAGACGAATTTTTAATATAGAATCGTCCCAATTCCGATATGGAAAGGTACGGTTATACCCATGATGTGGTGAATCAGCTCTAGTAGTTTCGTTGCTATCTGTCTGTTTGAAATGAGGTTTGGTGATATTTGCTGTTCTGTAGATATGTTAAACAGTTGATGTCGGGTTTACAAAAATAGGAATTGATTTTATAAAATTCAAAAACAAAAAGGATCTAACACACAAAATCAGGTTTCCCGTCCTGTGGATTACATCCTCGTAGAATTTGATATTAAATTAAAAAGAATACAATAAGCCATGTCAGGTTTCCCGTCCTGCGAATCATATCCTCGTCGAATTTGATATTAAATTAAAGAAAGATACAACACACATGGTCAGGTTTCCCGTCCTGTGGATTATATCCTCGTCGAATTTGTTTATATAATTTACTGTTTGTTTGAATAGATAATATCAGGTTTCAAAAAAATAATCAACAATTAATGCTATATTTTTTCATGAAGCATGCTTTAAAGCTCTTTTATTTTACATATTAAGACCCGAAATTGTCGCTCAGACAACGATTCATAGCCACCATAATATATCAATTAATTACTGTCGCATCACCGTATTCCGTCTTATATAACATACAGATACAAGAAGTAATAGGTCTTCAAGCTTCAGGACATGCTCCTAACTTTCAGTACAGCAAAACGTAAATCATACTCAAATTTTAAAAAACTTTGCTCCGGATTCCACCGGAGCAAAGTTCGATACAGACAGACTAGCAATTATCCATTTCTTATCAATATATACTGCAGCATGAGCCCTTCCGGGCAAGTACAAGTTAGACTCGATGCTTCAGAAAGCGCAACTTCTGCAACCAGCCCTTGGGGCCGCTGTTCTGCTCATATTCGTACTCATAGTAGTGGTAGGCATAGTACCCTTTGCTACTACGTTCAGCCTTGGTCATCACCGCGCCAAGCAGGTTGGCGTTGACCTTCTGCAAGCTCTTGACCGCAGTCTTGGCGGCATCCACATGGGTTTCCCCCTGGGCTACGCACAAAATAGTCCCGTCTACACGTCCCGCCATAATACCCGCGTCAGTCACGCTGAGTATTGGCGGAGAATCAATCAAGATGTAATCATAACTCTTCTTCAGTTCCTCAAGGAGTAACCTCATCTTCTGGGAAGCCACCAACTCTGAAGCCAATGGTGGGATGGGGCCGGCACTGATGATGTTCAAGTCCTTAATGCCCGTTTCCTGTTGGATCACCTCGGACAAAGGCAGGTCCTTAACCAAGTAGTTGGTCAGTCCGGGATACTTCTTCACCTGAAACAGTTTAAACAATCTGGGCTTTCGCAGGTCTGCATCAATTATGATGACCCGGGAACCGCTATGGGCCAGAGTAATGGCCACATTGGCCAATGTCGTCGTCTTGCCTTCCATTTCCAGGGAGGAGGTGAACAATATGGTCTTCTTCTCGGTATCTACACTGGTGTATTCCAAGTTGGTACGAATCATGCGGTAGGCTTCCGAAGCCGGAGACTTTGGTTCTTTGTGTGCGATTAGCGAGTTACTGATCATGATGCCCTCCTTTCTCCTTCAAACTTAGGTACGATGCCGAGCACCGAGATGCCCAACTGCCTCTCAATGTCATCTTCCCGTTTGAATGTATTATCCAACATATGCAGCACCATGATCAGGAACATTCCCAACATGGCGCCCAGCACTGCGGCGATTGCCACGTTCATCAGCAGGTTGGGACTGACCGGATGGTCCGGGGTCACAGCCGAATCGACCACGACCACGTTTTCCACACCCACGATACGCTCTGCATTGGCTACCAATGAATCCGACAGCTCGTTAGCGACCAGGGCGGCAAGTTGCGGATCTGTGTCCTGGAAGACGATATGAATAAAACGTGAATCCTTAATTCCCGAGACACTGAGGTGTTCCACAAAATTATCGACTGTTGTCGGCAGATTGAGGTCATGTATGACGGTCTCAGTGACCAGCCTGGTCTTGATCAGCTCTTGGTAGTCGACCACCAACTGGTCGTCGACCTGCAGATCACTAAAACTGATGCCCGCGATGGAGTCACTCTCATTCCCGATGAACAATGTGGACTTCGCTTCATAGACAGGATCAATCATCTCCGATGTCACGTAACCGGAAACCAACATGGCAATCACAGTAAACAGTGCGATGACCCACCATTTCCCCAAAATGATATGTACCAGTTCCCGTATATCTATCTCTTCGTATTCTTCCATTACTGCAACTCCCTTTCCTACTTCCGCCGCCAGAACCCAAGACTTGCTATTCTAGGCATATCCACTTGCTTGTCGCGGATAATGCGTAGCGGATTTTCTACAAACAAACGGTTGGCAACTTGCATGCCAAATTTTTTTCCTACCAGGTCATACGCTTCTTTGAGTCTGAACCTGCGTCTGACATCGTCATGAGCGTCACTAGCCACCACGTGTACCATGCCGTCGCGAATCAGTCTTTTTACTCTTCGACGCATATGCCAGTCTTTGCTTAAAAGAGACGTGGCATTGACCTGCATCAGGACACCCTGCTCCATGAAACGTTGAAACAGTGCCCTTCTCTTGAGCAACCAACCATAGCGCTCGATATGGGCAAAAACCACCTGGTACCCTTCGAGCTGTATGTCGTAAACAAGATCCTCCAGTACGCCCGGTAGTATGTATTCCGGCAATTCCAGCAGCACATACCCGGTATCGTTCAGAGACATACATTCCCTCTTGCGCAGGCGTTCCACATTCTTCTCGTCGATAAAAATCTCGTTGCCTAGGAAAAGCCTGAGATCGATTCCATGTTCTCGAATCAGCTGCTTTGCCCGCTCAAATGCGGACAACACCGTGTCCTGGCTATACCGTTCATCCCCTTCAACGAAATGCGGTGTCAGGACCAGATGACTGATTCCTTGCTCCACGGCCTGCTTGAACATGTCCAATGTCATTTCCCACTGTTTGGGTCCGTCATCCACACCTGCCAAGGCGTGGCTATGAATATCTACGAACATCAGTTAACCAACTCCATATACTTGTTTATCAATCCCCAGACGATGCGTACGTCTTCTTCAGGAAGCTCAGCGCGCAGGAAAGCCTTGGCCTCCGCCTTTTCTTCCTCCGTGAAACCGCCTTCAGACATATCATATAGGTAATTGGCATCGATCTTGTCCAAGATGGCTAAGCCATCTTCCAAATCCTCCTGCTCAATCTCGTCCTGGTGCTCTTCAAGTTCACGCATCACCCATTGCTCGTCAACATCACTGACACCATCAAGCAACTGAGTCACTTCCGAGGTCTCAACGTGATCCTTCTGTATGACCGCTTCTGGTATTTCCACCGGTTGCGGTATGATTCCCGTTTCTGCAGTTTCTAAGGGTTGTACCGATTCCTGTGCCGATTCATTTTCTATTACTTCTAACACATCCGCCACATCCGCAGTTTGGACCACCTCGGGTGTCAGAGTTTCTTCTGAAGGTTCTTCATGCTGCATGGTAGGCACTGCCAGCCATAACGGGACCTTAATGCCGATAATGACCAGCAGACAAAGGCTGGTCATTACGGCTAACACTTGCTTTTTTCGATTCATATATACCTACTTCAGATTCAGCAAATTGTAGAGCATGGTCGCTGCTTCCGCCCGGCTGAGATTGTCTCTCGGCGCGAAACGACCGTCCGCCCGACCGCTGAACAGGCCGTGCGCGTAGCTGTTACATACAGTAGTGCGGGCCCAGCTGGAGATATCCGCCTGGTCCGTGAACTGGTTGAGCTGGGTATCATCCGTAACCGGCTCAAAACCGTCAAATCCCAGTACATTGCTCAGCATGGCAGCCGCTTCCTGGCGGCTGATCTTGCCGTTGGGATCGAAGCTGTTTGCCGTCTTACCTGAAACTACTCCATTGGCATATCCTGCAGCCACATACGGTGCATACCAGTCGTCTGCTGAAATGTCATCGAAAGACATTTCGTCCACGCTGCCTCCCAATGCGTACATCTGAACCAGAATGGTTACGAACTCGGCTCTGGTGATTTCACCATTCGGGCGGAACGTACCGTCTGCGTAGCCGTTGACGTATCCCTTTCCAGCCATGTTGGCGATAAACTCATAGCCCCAATGGCCCGTTGCCACGTCTGAAAATTCTCTGGTCGCCGTCTGGGCGAAATACTTGCTGAAATGGTCTGTCAGGAAAGTGACCATGCCTGTGGCCGGATTGTAGGTTCCACCCATTGGTACGGGGGTTCCGGTCTCATCAATCCAGAATACGGTTACATCTTCAGCATTTTCGCCTTCCTTGAGCGTATAGGGAATCTTAACCTTGATGGCTGTTTTGAAGTGGTCCAGGGTCACACCGTTCACTTCGAACGTCATATCCACAATCAGGGCGTCCGAGGGAATATCCAGATCCTCAAACTCTTCAGCGTCCACAGTGCTCATGCAAAGTTCCAGCTGGGCCGATCCCGGATCGCCCACATCCGTTCCGTTCAGAATATCTTCAGTATTGAAGACTACCGTTCCCAGGTCAGTCTTCAGGGCTACTTGGACACCCTCTTCCTCGGCTGCCTGTAGATCTCCCAACGGCAAGGACATGTTTACTTCTTCAACATTGACCCCTTCTTCAACCTCACAGACTGCTTCCAGCACCAGTACCGGCTGCAGATCGCGTCCGTCAGACTCTTCTTCCAGAGCAGCTGCTGTCTCCAGCGCCTTCTCCAAAGCGTCTTCCACAGTGTCCCCGTCTACCTGGACATCAGCCACGGCAGTATCACCGTCAGTGGTTACCTCGGCGGTCACTTCGACAGCCGATTCGTCTTCCAGCTCGTCCTGGGGGTCTTCATTCTCTTCCGGCTCCGGCTCCACTACTGGTTCTTCAACCGGAGGTAGGAAACCACCACCACCACCGCCGCCGCCTGTGGTGGTTTCGATGGACACCCATCCGTTAGTATCTAGATAATTGAATATCAGATCACGGTCTGCATCCGTCGCATCATTGTTGTAATAATCAACAAATATATTTATTGCTACATTGATATCATCATCACTCTCGATGTCATCATCCAATGTTTCATTGAATATATCGAGCATCTGCCCCATCTTATCAGGATCCAGTGCCAGAGTTCCTGCTGAAGTAGTCGGACTGAAAATCTTCAATTCAACAACCTCACTGACCATTGTTATGAAAAGCATCTTCTTCAATCCTAGTACAGCATTATAAACGTCTTCGTAATTATCGAAGGCTGCTTCCAGCTTGAGCTCTAGGCTGGCCCCAGTATTTAGTGCCAATAAGAAATCTCTCCGATTCGTTCCCTCACCTAAAGGATAATAATCGTTCAAATTTTGTCCGCTCAAATCAACAAGCGTTGCATAATCCGCCAATGCCGAAATAACAATTTCTGTATCATTTCCAAAGAAGCCTTCATCCACAATACGCTGCTGTCCTTCTGCGCTCATCTCGGCAAAGGCGCTGTTGAAGGCATCCTTTAGATTGCTTGTGCTATCTAAGGAGCATAACAGCTCAACTAGTTCTGTGAATTCCTCATACTGTCCTTGAGAGAACTCTTCTACAGCGTTCGCAAACTCATCGCTATATGCTGTAGGATTAACCGCCATCGCCGGCGCTGCGAATACCCCGCTCAGTAAACATAGTGTCATAAGCATACTCAAGATCTTTTTCATTGGTGACTCCTTCTAAGTTATGTTATTTGTCAACTCGACGTTGCTTCAATTAATACCTTTTCTTTGATCCGGAGATCGAATACGTGCCCACAAAAAAAAGGTGTCAAGCACAAAATGAGACCTGAATAAAATCCACATCTCCTGCATCAGAAAGCTCATCGCTCTCAACCCTTGTACTTAACCCTGCATCAATCATATAATTTCTATATGAAACTCCTTTTATATACTACTCTTTTGCGCCTTGAAACACAAGGGATTATTGCAAGTTTTTGCCGTCAAAATGTATGTATTGTCAATATCCGCATCGTTTACGTTTTTATAACCATATTTTCTTCTTTACTGCAGATTTCCAGACCTCAATTGGCATGATTAATGATACAATGCCCCTGGAAGGAGAACATCATGATAAAAATGAAAAACTTCAATTTTCCATTATTGGAAACCCCTATACATGACCTGCCAGCCATTTCTCACCAATGTGGTGTTGACATCTGCATTAAGCGCGATGACCTGAACGGGATCGGTCTGGGGGGCAACAAGATCCGTAAGCTAGCATATCTGGTTCAGGATGCCAAGGATCAAGGGGCCACCAGATTGTTGACGACCGGTGGTGTACAGACCAACCATGGTAGGCTGACGGCAACCGTCGCGGCGATGTACGGTATGGATTGTACGCTTGTATTGGTCGGCCAGGAACCGGAGCGTTATTCCGGCAATCTGATACTTGATGAACTATTCGGGGCTGATCTGGTCTTCACTACTCCCGAACGCTGGGACGAAACCATTGAAGAAACCAGACAACACCTGGAACAAAGCGGGGATTCAGTCTACACCATCCCCCTGGGAGGCAGCTCCCCTTTAGGGCTACTAGGGTATATGGACGCAGTGGAGGAAATCCAGAATCAGCTTACAGAGCAGCATCGCACAATCGACTACCTGGTAACCGCCTACGGAACCGGCGGCACCTATGGCGGACTTCTGCTCGGATCAAAGCTTCATGGAAATCCTTTCGAAGTGTTGGGTATGAACGTATTGGCAGCTCCCAACGAAAAGGATGTGTTGCAGAATTCGCTAATGTCACTACTCAACGAAACCATAAATCAGTTTTCGCTTGGCTTGGACATCCGCAGAGAAGACCTTAATATCACAATGAATAGCGTTGGTCCAGGCTACAACCAGCCTGATAAAAGGACCATCGAGACCGTTGTCCGGGTGGCCAGAAGCGAAGGTGTCCTGCTTGACTACTGCTATACCGGCAAAGCCTTTGACAGCATGCTACGCCAGATTGAGGAAGGCGCTATCCCCGCCGGCTCACGAGTACTGTTCCTACATACCGGTGGCAGTCCCGCTCTGTTCGCAGATCAAAATCGTACCGCGCTCGAGAACCATCTCGCTAAAAGCTAAAAATAAACCGCAGGGCAACCTGCGGTTTATCTGTATCCAATTAATCAGTACTCATCTTAGACAGCTTCCGGCATACCAGCATCCACTTCTACAGTCTGAGTATCCGCATCCCAATTCACTTCAAGATCCAGGTTTTCCACGATGAAACGGACAGGAACCACAGTTCTTCCGTTCATCAGTTCTGCAGGTACATCCAACGTGCGAACCTCATCATTCACGGTCATGGTTGTCGCACCCAAAGATAGCACGATGACGTTGCCATCCTTGACGATAGTGATTTCTCCAGTAGCTTCGTTCCAGCTTACATCAGCACCTGTGGCCGTGGAGAGGGCACGCAGGGGAATCAACAATCTCCCGTCCTTTATCACAGGGGGGGTGTCAAATTTGACGGAACCGTTCTTTACAAAAACATTGTTGAACGGCAGAACATCGATTCCCTCTTGCTCGCCCAATGTTTCTCCCAAGGCTTCTATCGCCTGAATTTCTTCTAAAGAATACAGGCCTTTCATGACAGCCTTCATACCTAAAATCTTATCCTTAATTTGCAACTTATAGGCATCTTTCTCGGCCTTCTTGTCCTGAATCTGTAGTTTCAGAGCTTCTATCGCGGCTTCATCACCGGATTCTTCCGCTGCGATCAGGTCCGCCTCTAATGCTTCCAGCTCCGCTTCCACGCCTTCCTTCAAGGCTTCGAGTACATCTTTTTCCGCTTCAAGGACATCTTTCTCGCCCTTCCAGACGAGCTTTTCCGCCTCTTTCAAAATCCTCATGGCTTCCAGATCGCTCTGTTTACCGGATATCTGTTCCTCAAGTTCCGCAAGCAATACTTCATCACCTGCAGCAATGGCTGCTTCACGCTGTTCCTGCAGGGATTCAATCTCTTTCTCCAAAGCCTGAATCTCCTCTTTATATGGCACTACTTTTTTTGTCTTCATCTTACCAACAGCTTTGCCATTGTTGCTTTTGGTTTTTGTTGCTTTCGGGCTTTCATCTTCTGTTTGCACTACTGGATCATCTCCGCTGTCTTCCACTGCAAAGACGGCCAACGGCATAGTCAGTATACCTGCTAACATCATCAAAATCATCACTGCTTGCATCAAAGCTCTCATAATTCCCCCTAGTTCATTGACTAAATCATTCAACACTGAAATCTTCATTGTTATCTATTATGCTAAGCTATCACGCTACACTGTTGGTGTAGCAGCTTCATCATCTTCTTTTTCCATCGCAAAGACGGCCAATGGCATATACAGCATACCTGCAAAGATCATCAGAATCATTATGCCCCTCATCAAGATAAACATGTTTTGCCTCCTTCGTTTCTACACCAAACGTCTAGGCATTATGCTTATGCTCTGTTTGTTCTTGTACTGAGCTTCCAAACTAGGATCAAAACTCTCTGTTTAAATGTTTTCATAGTATCCTCCCATAAAAATAACTCCATTGGATTACCAATAGAGTCAAGGATTCTCACTCATTTCGGTAACCCGGCTACCTTAGCTTTCCCGTAGGCCCGTGGCTTTGCGTCCCCGACTTTCATCGGGTTTGCCTTTTTCGATTGTAGTTTCTCAATTTTTCTTGTCAGAATGCGATTGCTTATGCCCTTTAGCTCCCGGTGCAGATCTTCCACACCAGAATCATTACTGTCTGCTTTAACGCTACCATGATGCCTCCTCAAAAAAATAACCCTATTGGATTACCAATAGAGTGGTAGTGCATACTCATTTCGGTAACCCGGCTACCGTAGTTTCCCGTAGGCCCGTGGTTTTGCGTCCCCGACTTTCATCAGGTTTGCCTTTTCATTTGTCTTTTATACTTAGTATAGAAATTATATAGCAGTTATAACTTTCTGTCAAATATTCTATCTAAGAATTATGATTCAGCATCTTCCTCGTAAAATAGAATTACAACTTACATAAATCTGTTTCCCGGAGGTAATATGAAAACCAGTAGAATCACCGCTATATTTTGTCTATTCACCGGATGTTCGATCGCGCTGCTCTGGGTGATGCTGCTCGCTGCCGGGCAAGTCAGCGAACTGAGATCAGAACCTCTTCGCATCTCCATGCACATGGGTTCCGAGTTCATACTGGCTTTGCTACTCATCGCAAGCGGCATCCTGTGGTTGCGAGAAAACAAACGTGCGCTCCTCTGCTACGCCTTCACATGCGGCATGCTCGTCTACTCCACAATCAATGCGACCGGCTACTATGCCGAACTCTCCTCCTGGCTTATCGCCGCCACGCTTCTACTCATCGGTTTTGCCGATCTGTTCCTGTTTTTCCTGATGCGGAACCGTTAATACTAGGCTCACCTTACCGCATCAAATAACCGATTACATACAGCAGCCAAATGTGTCCAGGGTAAAACAGATAGAATCCGTATTTTAGGCCCCGGCCCCGCTCACCATTGTAGATGCGGAAGAAGACGACGGAAAAAATCATCATCCACTGATAGCGGTAGAGGAACAGAGAGGCATAGGAAAAATCCAGTCCGAGCATGGATACGGATATCAGTCCGTAGAGCAGATCCCTCTTGATGGGTCTCTCCCTCAGATAGTGGAAGATTAATATGAGAGCCAATGTGAAATAGTTGCCCTCTGTAAAGGATATCAGCCCCAAGGCGAATAGCAGGCTTATGGCCAGCACAACCATCCTACGGCGTTCCGTCGCCGCCCGTAAGCGTTCCAGACATTCCAAAAACGTCAGGCCCAGTGCCATGTTGAGCAGGATGTTGTTGGGAATACCTATCGTGCTGGGCATCAACCTGGTCAGCAACAGATTGCCGGCCAGCATCAACAGGCCGAACAGGTAAAGCCGTCCAATCAGTTTGACCCGGTTGCGTGTATAGTGGTAACTCTCAACCAGTAGGAAATAAAATACAGGTGCTACCAATCGTCCCAAATAGGTCAACCAGATGGGTGCTCCAGGAATGAATTCATATATATGGTCCAATACCATCAGAAAAGCCATCAGCAATTTAAGCTGGGTGGCGTTCCATCTCATCGTTTTCATAAGTGTTTTCTACCTCTTTCCCTTGTAACACATCGGAATGTATCGTATACCATCCTCGACCTTCTCTTCCTCCAACACTTCAAATCCCAACGCCTGATAGACAAGTACGGCGTAAGGACTGGAATGGACAGTGATTTCCTCACCAGGTACCTCCTCTAGCATAGCCCTGGTGAACAGACTGCGCGCAATACCCCGTCCACGAAAATCTTCATCCACAAAGAGCAAGGATACGTGCTTGCGTTCCCGGACACCGATCATGCCACGAATCTCACCCGCCATGCGGAAGTACCACATACTAAATCTTCCGCTTCGCATCTGCTTACTGCTATTCTCCACACGGATGAAATCCAGAAATGTCTCTATACCTCGTTCCTCATAATCTTGGGCTGTGGATTGCATAAAAGTTTTCCTTACAAAGTCCAAAACGTCATGAAGCAGCAAACTGTCTTCCAACCGGATCTTATGGATGTTCCCTTTAAAGCTGTCTTTCATGACAACCTCCTTGTCTATGATATTACATATTATACTCCGACCGGTAGAATTCCTCTCAAAATCCTCAATTCTACAAATACCTCTTAATCAACCAGTCACCTATTGCTACAGTTTTTATGTTTAAATTGAACCATCCCAATTTTTAGGTTAGAATGAAAAAACATAACAGCCTAGGTGCCCCGCAGGGGGAGAATAGGGAACCGGGTGAAAATCCCGGACGGGCCCGCCACTGTAACAGAGGATTTCTTGCCACAACCACTTCATCTTGAGGGAAGGGGGCAAGAGTGTTAAATCTGAGTCAGGAGACCTGCCTAGGTTGCAAACGAATTTCGTTGCATAGTTCGTCTACGTGAGCGATGGAAAGTTCACGCCATTATTTGGCGTGGACTTTTTTTGTGTTTCGGAGGTGAGAATCGACCGCTCGAGGACCAATCATTCATTCAAAATCTATTTATTAAGAGGAGAAAACCATGAATAACAAAAGCAACTTATACACTATGATCAAAATCGCATTACTCATCGCACTCAGCGTCGTAGGCTCTCTCATCAAGATTCCTTCCCCCGTTGGTACAGTCGCCTTAGACTCCCTGCCTGGCTTCGTTGGCGCAGTACTGTTGGGTCTCTGGCCAGGAGCCATCATCGGTGCATTGGGCCATCTGACTACCGCTTTAAGCGGCGGCTTCCCCCTGACCATCCCGGTCCACCTGCTGATTGCCCTGCTCATGGGCTTGTCTATGGTCGGCTTCGGATACTTCTTCAAACGCAATAAGATCATCGCCATCTTGATCGCAGCCATCATTAACGCACCGCTGTCATTGGCTCTGCTGAGCCCGCTATATGGTTGGGGCTTCTTTTACGCCATGATCGTGCCCCTGACCATCGGCGCTTTAGTCAACCTACTGCTGGCCACATTAGTGCTACGGTATGTGAAGCATGCCTAGGGACCTACTTTATCTGCCTCAGGAGATCGGTTCGCTGGTCCTGGCTACGGACTGTAGCAGCTGCATCGGTATGCAGGAGAAGGACCTCGTTGAAGCGTCTTATGCGATCACATCCTTCTACCTGGCCCGCGTGGTCCTGATGGAGCTGATTTCAGTCGGAGCTACACCGTTGGCCTACACCCTGAACAGTAGCTTCCCCGACCACTGGAGCGAACTGCAGGCTGGAATCGAGGAGGCTTTCAGCCAGATCGGACTCGTAGATCCACCACATATCGGTAGCAGCGAAAAGAATTACCCTGCAGAACAGACATCCGTCGGAATCACCATACTCGGTGAAATTGGGAATGCTACTGAAAAACCTACATGCCAGGAGTTCGCCGTAGTCGGCATACCACTGGTCGGCCAAGAACTGCTGGGAAATGAGTATCAGAGCGTCAGCTTGGAGGAATGTCTGGCCTTGCGCCAAGATCCAGCTATCGGCGAGATGCTTCCCGTCGGCTCCCGGGGCATTCGCCAGGAATTCGAGACCCATTTCCAAAAAAGCATTGCCACCGGTGACGCTACCCTTGACTTGGACAAATCCGCCGGTCCCAGCAGTTGCCTCATCGTTGGCTACCTACCGGAGGCCAAAGACCGGCTCCATGAACGGTTCAGCAATCGTATATCCTTCCTCGACCTGGTCGGCTGATAACAAGTAAAGAAGAGCCGCATCCCGTATTTATGTTGGGTGCAGCTCTTCTTTTTCATATGTAACTCTCGTACCTTTGCTACTGACCTAGGCTTCCCACGATAAATTCTTGGACTCCCATTTATCCGGCCCAATTCATACTTGGCAAAAACCACAACGATCTGGATGCTAAGCATTTCGATAAATCGTATCGGTACAATTTCCAGATATAGCCATACTCTGAATGGTCAGTTTCTAAGCTGTTTGTGAATATCTCGTTTCCCTTATAAGCATCTTTGCAAACGCCTTATCTTATCGCATTCTCGGCAACTATTCCATCAACAATTTCGCCCTTCCCCTCTCCCTTTGTCCGCAGTCTGGGGAATCTAATTCCTTCACGTAACTTCATTTTGTATCGATACAATCATTGGTTAATCCATATCTTCATTGACAATTTCCGCTGTGACGCTAGAATCGATTGTATTACTACAATTTGGAGGTCAACATGAATCAAAGATACGAACTGAACAAGAACCTGGCACAGATGCTTAAAGGTGGCGTAATCATGGATGTGGTTACTGCGGAACAAGCGAGAATCGCCGAAGAAGCTGGTGCTGTTGCAGTAATGGCTCTGGAACGAGTGCCTGCTGACATCAGAAAAGACGGCGGTGTGGCCAGGATGAGCGATCCCAAGATGATCAAGAGCATCCAAGAAGCCGTAAGCATCCCTGTCATGGCCAAGGTGCGCATTGGACACATCATGGAAGCAAAAGTCCTGGAAGCCATTAAGGCCGACTACATCGATGAGAGCGAAGTGCTGACACCGGCCGACGAAGAGTATCACATCGACAAGAGAGCGTTCGCCATCCCCTTCGTCTGCGGCGCCAGAAATCTGGGTGAAGCCCTGAGAAGAATCGGCGAAGGAGCCTCGATGATCCGAACCAAGGGTGAGGCCGGCACTGGTAACGTTGTGGAAGCCGTGCGTCATATGCGCCAGATCAACAAAGACATAAGATCCATCCGCACCATGGACTCCGAAGAGCTAATGAGCGCAGCCAAGGAGATGGGCGCCCCCTTCCATCTGGTGGAACAAGTGGCTAAGGAAGGACACCTCCCAGTAGTCAATTTCGCTGCCGGCGGTATCGCCACACCAGCGGACGCCGCACTGATGATGCAGTTGGGATGCGACGGTGTATTCGTGGGATCCGGCATCTTCAAATCCGCCAATCCCAAGAAGCGGGCAGAAGCCATCGTCAAGGCCGTCACCTATTTCAACGATCCCTTGATCGTGGCCGAAGTATCCGAAGACCTGGGAGAGCCCATGGTCGGCATCAATATGGACGAGATCAACCAGGTTTACGCAGCCAGAGGATGGTAACCATGAGAATCGGGGTGCTGGATATCCAGGGCTCGGTCGAGGAACACATACATCATCTGCAGCAGATTCCCGACGTGGAGGCCGTCCGGGCCAAGACACCTGCGGACCTCTCGTCCCTCGACGGTCTGATAATCCCCGGCGGGGAGAGTACGGCCATCGCTAAGATGCTCCATGCCTTCAAGCTGGTAGACCTACTGAAAGAGCGGATACAAGATGGCATGCCAGTCTATGGGACCTGCGCAGGGATGATCCTCTTGGCTGACTCTATTGAAGGTGAGTCCGGCCATCTGGGTGTCATGGACATCCGGGTCAAGAGGAACGCCTACGGTAGCCAGATGGACAGCTTCATAGCCGAACTACCGCTGCCTCCCATATGCGACCGGGCTTTGCCCCTGGTGTTCATCCGTGCACCTTATATCGTCAGTCATGGCGATTCTGTACAGGTGCTGACTATGATAGAACATAAGATCGTGGCCGCTAAGCAGGACAACATGCTGGTCACCTCCTTCCATCCCGAGCTCACCGAGCATACTGACGTACACAGGTATTTCATCCAGATGGTCAGAGAGTCTAAACAATCGCATTAGATAACCTGATTCGATGGAAATTCCTCCCAATAACCTTAAGAAAGGAGTATCTGCTCATTTGGGCAGATACTCCTTTTCTGATTTTCTCACACTCTCTGATTCAGAAAGAAGGATGGCCACCGGGACCGATTCCCTAGTTTCCGTTTTCCATCCTCTTCTCTATTCTAGTTACCAGGAAAGTTATCCAACGGCTAGGCTCTCTTTTCTGGCCAAAGTCAAATTCATTGAAAGATTGCCTAGCTGATTCTGCCATATACCGTCCCTCAGGTGATTTTCGTTTCACTGCTTCGAACATACTACCGCAGGCCTCACTCTGAAGAGCATGAGGATAACAGGACAGCACATCCAGAACACGCAATATCCCGTATTTCTCTTCGGGGTATCTGAGTTTCATGTACTGAGTGCCCACGCCGAAACCATACGGTCTCCATTTATCATCACGGCTTTCCCAATGCCTCAGAAGTAGATCTATGGCACCATCCAGTCGTGGGTCCTCCCTGAAAGCTTCATACCTACTGAGAAGCATCAAGATATTCAGGTTATCCATGGGACATGAATCAGAATGCTCCAACCGCCCTCCTACCGCCCGGCTCTTAGCACAGTGCCAACCGCCATCAAAACGCTGTGCTTCCAAGATTGTATCCACATGGGGCAAGAGCTTCGTCTTGCAGACCTCCGACATCTGGGCCAGGGAAGATAGCAGAATAGATGAGATGCAAAAATAATCCGGTTTCATCTCCTGAGACAACAGAAACTTGTGATTCTCGTCTTCTAGCTCAAGTATTCTTTGCAGTTCACTCTCTAGGGACAAATCAGCAGCAGTAAATCCTATATCCGCTAAAAAATATAGGTACCAAAACGCTTCCTTCTTATAGGCGGCCGTTCCATCCATGATGCTGTCCAGCCCATACTCACCCAAAAGCACATCAATCAAACCTTGAATTTGCTGATCTTTGATGGTTTGTGCGTCAGGTTGGCTACCCAACAACTGCTTATGTACGGCATACTGCAACCACGGAGGACCCTCGAGCAACCATTCCACTATTTTCATTTCCATTCCAGTTTCCTCCGGTCGCATGCCGCCCTAATATATAGCTAGGGCATCCAATCGTATTCCTAGATAATAATATCTTATCATCCAAAAGATTAAGGGGCCAATCTGGTACACGCGGATTAACGATTCTGGAATCATACCTGCGCTTCTTCAGTAATTTCAACCTAACTATACAATCTCTTCTACTTCTTAGAAGGAAGAAATGCATGGTGTGGTAACATACCCCTTCTCGATTTAGAGATTCCTTGTGCAAATCACGTATATATCAATCATCATTATGATTTATGCTACCTAATAGCACATTGACTCTTGATATTTTGGACACTTCTATATATCACGCCTATCAGGTGGCAGGATATAATTCTAGTAGAAGAAGGGGTTCTGCCAGGAGCTCCCAACAGTGTTTTGACTATTCGAAATCATACTGGAGGTTTTGATATGAAATATACGCGTGAATTCATAGGAGAATTTTTAGGAACATTTTTACTGGTCCTGTTCGGTTGTGGCGCAGTCGCCGTATCCATACTTTTTGATGCCCACCAGGGATTGATGCAAATTGCTCTATTATGGGGCATCGGAGTCAGCCTGGCTATCTACGCCACCAGGCATCTCTCCTGTTCCCACCTCAACCCTGCCGTCTCCATCGCCATGGTTGTAAACAAAAGGATGCTTCTACGGAAACTGCCTGTCTATCTGGCCGCACAATTCCTAGGCGCCTTTTTGGCTGGACTCATTTTGTATCTGCTGTTTAACCCTTCCATCGTGGCCTACGAAACGCTGAACCAGATCACCCGAGGTTCAATTGCCTCTATTCAAACAGCCAAAATGTTCGGAGAATACTATATGCAACCAGGTAGCACTTCAGTAGTTTCCCTGCCGTTGGCCATGGCCGCTGAAGGAATTGGCACTTTCCTATTAGTCCTGATGATCTTTTCTCTGACCGAAGGCTGTAACCTGGGACGTCCGGACAACAATCTGGCCCCGGTCTTCATCGGTATAACAGTGACAGCCATCATCGGTTTCATCGCCCCCTTGACCCAAGCGGGTCTCAATCCGGCACGTGACCTGGGCCCCCGCCTGGTTGCTTGGATTTTCGGCTGGGGTAGCGCTGCTTTCCCGGACCAGTCCGGAGGCTTCTTCTGGATCTATATCCTGGCCCCCATCCTGGGTGGCCAAGTGGCCGGAATCCTCTTTACCAGGGTCTTGGAACCCTTGATGAAAAAAGAGAAAGAAACCTGTGCCTGCGAGATGCAACGTACCGCAGAGCAGCAGTAACTATTCCAACAGAAAGCGCCCTCATACGAGGGCGCTTCATTTATCTATTGATTATCGCTACTTCTACAAACTTTCATTATCTCTTAATATATGTGTAATCTAATATCAAGATGACTTCACCCTGCTTAGACTACTTATACAGTAGCTAATTACTACCTTATTTTCCGCCAGTAACAGGCCTGTCCCTCAATCCTGATACATCGCAACTTGACTTTTAGCTCACCACGTTGAAAAATCATCGTGGCTCCGTATTCTATTCCGGTCTCCCTGAGGCTCTTGAAAAACGAACCGTCCTTCGGGTTATCTTCATCCATCTGGTAAAAGCTAAGATTTGGTACTTTGCCCAATTCAATCAGATGATCCATGGGCAGAAAGTTATTCAGGGTGATTTGGCCCTCCATGACGTTCATTCCTTTCATACAGCCAAAGCCGTTATCTCTTCATACGATACCACAATTGACACCGGGATTCGAGGGCCTAGTGTTACTTTCCCGTTCCCTTGGAATTCTATCTGCCTTCAAACATACTAAGAGCGCTACCCGTTAGAGATAGCGCTCTAGATATTATTTCTTATACTTATTCCGACAGCAAAGCCCGGTCGTTGGCGAATTCCTCACCACTGGCCTTACCGAATCTCTGCATAAGGTCTTCCACCGTCAGATTCATTTTCTCCTCACCCTTGATATCCAGGATGATGTGACCTTCATGCATCATCACCAAGCGATTTCCGTGCTTGATGGCATGGCGCATGTTGTGAGTGACCATCAAGGTAGTCAGACCGCTTTCCTCGATGAAATGATCACTCAGTTCCAGCACCTTGTCCGCTGTCTTGGGATCCAAGGCCGCGGTATGCTCATCCAAGAGTAGGATGCGGGGACGGATCAAGGTCGCCATCACCAGGGTCAGCGCCTGGCGCTGTCCTCCCGATAAGAGTCCCACCTTGTCTGTCATGCGGTTTTCCAGTCCCAATCCCAAGGAACTCAGCAGTTCCTTAAAGAGTTCTTTCTCCTGATGACTAATACCCCAACGCAAGGTTCTAAGCTGTCCACGGCGATATGCCAAGGCCAGGTTCTCTTCGATACCCATACTGGCAGCGGTACCCATCATCGGATCCTGGAATACCCGGCCGATCAGGGCAGCACGCCGATGCTCTGGCAATTTGGTTACCTCTTTGCCGTCGATGAAGATATTACCGGCTTCCACGCCGTACACCCCGGCCACGCAGTTAAGCATGGTAGATTTTCCGGCACCATTCCCGCCGATCAAGGTGACGAAGTCACCTTCCTCGAGCATCAGGTTGATATTCTTCAGAGCCGCTTTCTCATTGACAGTCCCCAGGTTAAACGTCTTGCTCACATTCTTTATGTTAAGCATCCTAACGCCCCCCCTTCATAGACTTCTTGAGAGGTTCCAGATAGCCACGGAGTACCGGTAGAGACAGGGCGATAGCCACGGTCAGAGCTGTAAACAGCTTCAGGTCGTTGGCCGGCATACCCAAACGCAGTACCAAGGCGATGATTACCCTGTAGCTGATGGCACCCAAAACTAGGGATACCAAACGGCTGAAGAAGCTCTTCTTGCCGAACAGTACCTCCCCGATGATGACCGAAGCTAGACCGATGACGATGGATCCGATGCCCATCTGCACGTCGGCAAAGCTCTGGCTCTGGGCAATTAAAGCCCCACTAAGAGCCACTAGGCCGTTACTGATGACCAGTCCCAAAATGATCATGTTGTCGGTATTGATTCCTTGGGCACGGGCCATTTGGGGATTGTTACCTGTCGCACGTATCGCACAGCCAATTTCCGTTCCGAAGAACCAGTAGAGCACAACGATCAGCGCCGAAACGCTGAGCATTCCCAGAACGATTACTGAATCGTTTCTGCCAACACCCATGCTCTGCAATCCTGTATAAACAGTTTCCAAACGCAACAGCGACAGGTTAGCCTTGCCCAAAATTCTCAGATTGACCGAATAGAGGGCAATCATGGTGAGAATCCCTGACAAAAGCGCCGGAATCTTGAGCCTAGTATGCAGCGCCCCGGTGATAAGCCCAGCCGACATACCGCCGATAAAAGCCATCGCAGTGGCCGCAAAGGGATTCATGCCCTTCATGATGCCTTGGGCCGCGATGGCCGCACCCATAGCGATGCTGCCCTCTACGCTCAGATCGGCAATATTCAGTATGCGGTAAGTGATATAGACACCGATAGTCATCACGGCCCACAAGAGGCCCAGTGAAACTGCACCTAGTAAAATCTGTAACATTAATCATCCTCGTTTCTATCTCAAGTTTACTGCTCGATTATATATTCGACCAGATTCTCGGGAATGGTAAGGCCAATAGCCTCAGCCACTTCTCCGTTGATGGCAAAGTCAAAACCGGTTGCCGATTCAATAGCCATTTCAGCTGGCACTGCTTCGCCTGCAAGCACGCGAGCCGCCATAAGACCAGTCTGGTATCCTAAGTCATAGTAGTTAATGCCCAATGTTGCTAAGCCACCGCCCATAACCATTCCGGACTCACCGCAGATTACCGGAGTCTTGGAATCCATAGTCACACCGCTAACGATCGGCATAGCTGATGCGAAAACATTGTCCGTAGGAATGTAGATAGCATCACACTGTGAAACAATAGACTGAGTAGCTTGTTGCACATCATTGGAGTTAGTCACAGTCACTTCTACATATTCCATGCCCAGAGCCTCTATGGCCTCTTTGGCTATAGCTGCCTGCAGAATGGAATTATCTTCACTGGAGGTATAAAGAACGCCTACTGTCTTGGCATCAGGTGCCAATTCAACCAACAGATCGATCTGGTCCTTGATGGGGTTCATATCAGTCGTGCCGGATACGTTGCCACCTGGCATCTCGTTGGTATCAACCAATCTTGCTACTTCATAATCGGTGATGGCCGTTCCCAGAATAGGAATCTCGGTAGTCTTACCAGCAATGGCCTGAGCCGCTGGTGTCGCAATAGCCAAAACCAGGTCTACGTTGTTGCTAATAAAACGGTCGCTGATGGTAGACAAGTTGCTCTGGTCAGCCTGTGCGTTCTGCACATCAATGTTTACGTTATCACCGTCCACATAGCCACTATCAGCCAGCGCATCGATGAAACCATCTCTGGATGCGTCAAGCGCTACGTGTTCCACGTACTGTATAACACCGATTTCAATAAGCTCTGAAGGTTCCTCTGATGCACAACCTGCCATCAAAAGCATCATCAACACCAAAAGGGTGCTCATCATTTTTGTGAAATTCTTCATATTTCCTCCTGTTTTACGCCTAGTTGGCAAAATCTAAATATAAAAAAAGCCCTGTACATGACATGGGCAAATTCTCATTCGCGGTACCACCGTGTCTTCATCTTTAGGACCTCTGTGAGCTCGTCGCTCTCCATGTTAACGGGTGGTCCGGCATAGCCTCGAGACTTACGTCTTTCAGCGTGCAACTCATGGAGTGAATTCACGATTTTCCACCTGCTTTTTCACAGCACCAAAAGCTCTCTGTCTGGCTTCTAAATCATTACTAGTTTCCAGTCATCGTTTTTATCATCATTTTGCACTTTCCCTTATCATATGCATCCGAGTGGCTCGTGTCAAATCCTATGTCCTATCAGGCATCAAATATATTGACTTTGGGCCGACGAAGACGCTGGACAGCAGTTATTTAACCAACAAATCCCTTCAATAAAAAGAAACGCCATCCCAGGAGGACAGCGCTCTCATTACTCTTTTGTCTTATCCAAGAAGCTTCAGTACGCCCTGAGGTGCCTGATTTGCTTGTGCCAGCATGGACTGTGCAGCCTGCTGCAGGATGTTCAGCTTGGTGTAATTCATCATCTCTTTGGCCATGTCTACGTCACGGATCCTTGACTCGGAAGCAGTCAGGTTCTCAGCTGTGGTGGACAGATTGTTGATGGTATGCTCCAGTCTGTTCTGGGAAGCACCCAGTTTACCACGCTGCTCGTTGACATAGGAGATTGCGGTATCCAAAGTGGTTACCAACGCTTCTGCCTTGTCAGCTGTATCTACTGCAGCATTACTGGCAATAGAAGTGTCCAGATTAGCAGTACCTAAACTTGCGGCACTCATATCCGAAATAGCAACAGACATGTTCTGACCTTCATTTGCACCAATCATGAATGAAGCCTTGCCAGTATCTGCACTCGTAGTGATGTCAGCGCCAGCAGTTAAAGCGTCAGCAAGAAGTGCACCTGTGTTCAAAGCATTAGCATCAGCTGCGGACAATGTAACACTGATTCCTAACTCGCTGAAGTCCAGTGTTTGCTCACCAATTGCTGTCATGTCTCCAACAGTAATGGTCTGTGATTCCGTACCCAATGTCAATGTGAGAGCAGTGCCAGTGTTGGAAATGACATAGGTAGAATCTGCTTCAGCTCCACTCACATCTATTACATCAAAAGTGATTGCACTACCTCCGGCCGGTGTAACGGTGTCATCTACTTGAACACCAGTACTTGCCAAATTAGTCTGCAATGACCCATCCAGCAGGGTCTTGCCATTGAACTCAGTATCGGATGCAATGCGGTTTACTTCTTCACGAAGAGCCACCAGCTCATCACCGATTGAGTTTCTGTCTGAAGTCTCCAGGGTGTCATTACCAGCCTGTACTGACAGTTCTCTCATTCTCTGAAGAATAGAGTCTACTTCCTGAAGTGCACCTTCTGCCGTCTGAATCAATGAGATGCCGTCTTGAGCATTGCTGCCCGCTTGGTCCAAACCACGAATCTGTGATCTCATCTTCTCAGAAATAGCCATTCCGGCAGCATCATCGCTAGCACTGTTGATCCGTAGACCGGAACTCAATTTCTCCAGAGACTTGGACTGCTTGGTACCAGTCGAACTCAGGTAACGGTGTGCGTTCATCGCCATCATGTTGTGGTTAATTCTCATAATAATACCTCCATGTTTTTGTATT
>DAOUPV010000123.1 GCA_030625965.1 Clostridia bacterium | reverse complement strand
GAGAGGTGTTTCCTGTGAACCTTTCGTTTAATGATCTAACGAAGTAATGTTCGCAAATGTGAATATGCTTCTACTTGTGTTTGCCTGAAGCAGTTTTTAAAACCTTTGCGTTCCCCTGCCCTTCTTCTGAGTAAGATGTTGCTTGAACAGATCAGAGCGTACTAGCCATTGGCCATGATACTTATCACCTACCTTCATCCCGAGGCTATTTTTCCTAACCCAACCGGTGACAGCGGTGCGCCCTACCTTCTTTCTAAGTTCTTTTTGTGCTAAGTAAACTGCTCTATCAAGAGAAATGTAGATGGATGGATTTGTTTCTAAGACGATTGACTTATCATCATGTTGCCAATCATTCCATCTGTGATTTATTCTGTGATTTTTACCTGTTACCTTATTGCTGAGAGCGAACTTTACGTGTGTAACTAGATTTGCTTTGTGTTACAAAGTATTAAACCTTGAGTAATGCGGCTGTCTTGCAAACATTCTTCAACCTGGGGGGTAATATTGATAAATCCCCTACGTGCAGGGACTTCAAACCACAATTCTTTTCTATAGCTCTTCATTATTCCCTCCTGTCATTAAGGTGCAGTAATGGCATGTTATATTCTTTCAACAACAAAGTCAATAATATCGGACACAAACGACATAAGAGAAATAAGCGAATTTAAGTTGTGCTGCATTTATTTCATCAGGCGATTCAATGTATACATGCAGCCAGGAGTTAGCGATCTCGTTTATTCTTCGTTGTTCTCATGCCGACAATCACAACACGTCAACAAACTCAATGAACAGAATAGACACATCGTACCATAGTAGGAAGGGATTAATATCAAGATAGAGGACAATATAACCAGAGTTGGTTGGTAGTACGGTTTTTCCCTGTCCAGCGTTGTTCTTTTAAAATGCTATTTTCAGAGGATAATAGATTGAATTGTCACGCAATTTCTGAACTGAAAGTTTTAACGATTCATGATAGCCGTTTGAAGGTGTCTGAGCTGGATATTCTGGATGGCACATCCCATAGTTGATATCAAGAAGAAAATCAGTTAGTAGAAATAATATCCGAAATAAAATGTCAGAACGTTCAACTATTACAGGTTGCCTGTCGTTACCAGGAGAGGCAACACGAAAGGAGAAGAGCTGTTATGAAAATAATTTGTAAGGAGTGTGTCAAGAACAGCGTAAATTCAGCGGTGCCGCTTTTTACCTGCTATGGCTATACATTGATAGTCATGCTGCCGGAACTTTGGCAGACAACAAGCTCCTAATGATGCAGTAAACCTTTCCCGGCAGGCAATTTTCTTTAAATATTATTGGCTGAGTACCTTTTTAAGATTTTCCATTGATATGTTGCCACCGCTGGCAACTAATACAACATTCTTACCCTGAAGCTGTTCTTTTATTTGCAATGCTGCTGCTAGCGATGCCGCTGCCGCTTCTTCTACTAAATTATGTGTGTGCTCCATCATAATCCTGGTGGCTACTTTTATCTTTTCATCATCAACTAATAGAAATTTATCCACATACTCACGCATGATTCTCTGTGTATTTCCAAATGGAACTCGTGTTGCCAACCCTTCAGCAATTGTCTCCGTTCCTGCTTCTACCATTTCTCCTTTCTCCCAGCTTATTTGCATCGCTGGTGCTTGAGCTGATTGAACAGCTATTATTTCTATTCTGGGATTGATTGTCTTTGCCACTATCCCTGTCCCACATACTCCACTGCCTGCACCCACTGGTACGATGATGGTATCAACAATTGGTAGTTCTTCTATGATTTCCAAAGCGTATGTTCCTACTCCATGTATCAGTAGTTCATCGGTTGGGCCTACAAATTTACCACCTTGTTTCTCCGCGACTTGTATTATCCATTCTCGTGCTTCATCAAAATCCTCTCCATGGAATAGTACTTCTGCGCCTAAACCTCTCATAGCTGCGACTTTTCCTGGGTTGGCCCCTTCCGGAACGGCTATTGTGGCTTTTAAGTTATAGGCTCTTGACGCAAAGGCTATGCTCTGTCCGTGATTCCCAGTTGATGCAGTAAATAAACCATTACTTTTTTCTTCATTGGTTAAATTTGCAGCTAAATTTAAGCCGCCTCGTATTTTAAACGCTCCAACTGGATGATGATTTTCATGTTTTATCCAAGTTTTTGTTCCAATCAAACTATTCAAGGTTGGATAACTGTACAAAGGCGTTGGATTTAAATGGTTGTATACATTTTTACGAGCTGACATTATGTCTTTAATTGTTGGCATCTGTTGAGTCATAAGTATTTTCCTATTTTAATATTACTCTAACACCCATGAAATGAATTTCACAACGAAGCATGAAAGTCGGGGTTGGGAGGGGGCAGCCAAACGTGCAATTGTCGTAATTGACAAGCAGGGCTTCATCCGTTATTTGGATGTACATACTGCTGCCGGACCACCAGATAATGACGTGCTTCTTCAGGTATTAATGGATATCGCCCCCGCCACTGCCGATTGAAAACTTGGGTAGAACCTGACTCCAGCGGAATTATATCTGCATCATACAGGCAACTTCGCACATACGTTTGCCAAGATTTTTAGCGGTGGAAATACCTGTTCCATCACCTTCATAACCATCAGGATGATTGGCCCAAGCAGCACCGCCAAAATGATCTCCATCGCCGACAATAATCATGTCGTGGATCATCATTGCCGCATGGACTGTCTGAATGGTCAATTCCTGGCCACCGTTTCTTGAGCCACCCACTGCTATCACGCCACCGAATTTATTTTTAAACATGAAGCCATTGCGCCTGAATAGAACTGTCCTGTCAAGAAACGCCTTGGCCTGGCTTGACATACACCCCATATAAACAGGAGTTGCCACTATGAGTCCTAAGACTTCTGGATCGGCAAGTTTAGGAATCAATGTCGGGAAATCATCCTCCTGGCTGCACAACACACCTTTCTTGCATTTATCACATGCAATGCAGCCATTAATTTTCAAAGGAGAAAGATCTATCAATTCAACCTCAATACTTTTCCCAAGCTGCTCAGATGTACGCTTGAACTCATTAAGACATTCGTTCAATAGAAAATGTGTGGATTTATTTTTTCTTGCACTTGCCGATACACCTATAATTTTCATTTTCGATATGTTCCTTTTTTGTAATCACTTACAGTTATTAAATCCTATCAAGCCTATCGCTGTCAAAACAAGCCTTATGCCATCCTCAATTTTATTCATGAGATTGCCGGGGGCTTTGGCTTTCCTGAGGGTATTGATGTTAGTGAAGAAGCCGAAAGACACTAGTTGAACGCGATTTTTTTCTTAGGGAAAACGAGTTTTTTTCGAACGGCAGAAGATGTGGAAATTTCTCCCTGCCCTTGATAAGCTTCATGATTCTTCTCAATATCCGGCAAATGGTAAAGATAATTCACCATAAGACCCGCGGACTGCTGCAGTCCTTTGGATGACAGGTCGGCCGCCCAGTTAATCCGTTCGATACGGGCACCATTGGATAGATGGAAATGAGCAACAGGGTCGTAGGCTCGTTGCTCTTTTTTGGCGACATACAGGTATTGAATGCAGAAGCGGACAAGGCTCGATTTAAGAAGAGTCGCAGTTTTGCCCGACTCTTCTCCTGAATTAGTTATGAGATCTCTAAGAGCTGCTGCTGCGAAATCTGGGTCAAGAATCCTGCCAATAACTGCTGCCTCATTGTCATTCATGTCCAGCTCACTGACATTGGTGCGCAGCCACTGCATAAATCCCGGTAAGGGGGAGAGGGTTGAAAATATTTTTATATTCGGAAGACTTGATGCAAGATCGCCCACCACCCGCTTGATGAGAAAATTGCCAAAGCTGACTCCGGCAAGTCCTCGTTGACAGTTGGATATGGAATAGAAGATAGCAGTGTCTGCTCTTTCCGGGTCGTGATCCGGAGCGTCCTCATCCAGGAGTGCATGGATATTTGCAGAGATGCCTTTAACCAATGCAATTTCCACAAAAATCAAGGGTTCATCCGGCATGCGGGGATGAAAATAGGCGTAGCAGCGTCGATCATCGGTAAGTCGATTCTTGAGATCATCCCAGGAACGTATGGCGTGCACAGCTTCATACTCAGTAAATTTTTCCAAAAGCGCTGCGGAACTATTCCAGGTAATTCGCCGAAGATCTAAAAAACCGACATCAAACCAGGATTCCAGTAATCTGTATACATCCTGATCCAGTGCTTTAAGGGCCGGATCTTTTTCTGCCAGAGAAATCAGCTCGGCCCGCATGTCCACCAGAAATTTGACCCCTTCCTGCAATTCGTTGAACTGACGGAATAATTTCGATCGTGGAGGCTCCAGGAGGTTACGCAACTGCAAAGTAAGCTCTTTGCATTCTACGGGGTCAGTGGCTTTCTGCCGCCTGGCAATTACCTGGTCAACCGCATCATTATTTACATCGTATTCATTGGCAAGGAGTTCGAGGAAACGGTGACGTCCTGCACTGTTGAGAACCAGGTAGGTCTC
>DAOUPV010000078.1 GCA_030625965.1 Clostridia bacterium | reverse complement strand
CTTTGACTTGAAGAACATCATCTCCGGCATGGGCACCTGCCCCATCGCACCGCCGATCCGCGACGAAGTAAAAGCCATGGACCGTGTAAACACCGCGCTCCTTTACGGCGTGACCGTACGCTACACCGTGGACTGCAAGGACGAGGAAATTTTAGAGATTCTGGAATCACTGCCCTTTAACGCCTCCAAACGCTTCGGTGAAGATTTCATCGATATTTTTGAAGAAGGCGAACGTGATTTCTATATCGTAGACAAGGACATCCATACCGTGGCCAGATACGAATTCACCAATGTAGCTACCGGCAATACCTTTGCGGCCGGCGAACTTCGTGAGGACAAGCTGCAAAAGAGCCTGTTCTAGAGTGTTAGAAAGCTAGATAGGTAGGTGAAAGTATGCCGAAACGTTACGATTATATCATCATAGGTGCAGGAATCATCGGAACGTCGCTCGGAGCTAGACTGGCCGAGAGCGGCAAGTCCGTTCTTATACTGGATAAGCAGGGTATTGCGGGTGGTGCCTCGGGCGGCAACCTGGGACAGATTTCCCTGATGGACCGCTTCGAACCATGGCATCTGGATTTGGCCATGGAAGCACAAGATTATTACAAGCAGCTGCAGAAGCGCGTACCCATCGGCTACAGACAGCATGGCGGGTCCATCCTCCTGATGAATCAGAATCAAATCACAAGAGCTGAGGAAGTCCGGGCGCTGCAAGTGCCACGGGGACTCTCCATGGAGCTCCTCACACCGAAAGAAGCTAGGAACCTGGAGCCGGGACTGAAGAAAGAAGGCCTCAAGGCCATGGTCTATTGTCGCCAGGAGGGATCGCTGGATCCTCTGGCCCTTACCTTTCACATGGCCGATACGGCTGTCAGCAACGGCGCTTACATCCGTATCGGAGAAACAGTCCAGGAACTGGTACTATCTACACAGGGGATTGAGCGGGTGGTGACGGACAAGGATTCCTACCAGGCCGACACAGTAATCAACTGCGCCGGCGGATGGGCGGAACAAGTGGCCGCGATGGTCGGGGACGAGCTCCCTATCCGGTCCCACAAGGGGACGGCGCTGGTGACCCAGCCTCTACCCCCGTTCCTAACGACTACGCTGGTCGGTGGAGGATTCCTTATGGAAGAAACGGGCGAAGAAGGCTCTGATCTTCGGGTTGGCACAGCCATCTGTCAGCATGAAAACGGCAGCATCATCATCGGACAGGTAACGGAAACGGCTGAAACGGATGACCGAAGCATGGGCCACATAGGACTCAGTCAGATGACTGCCAACATACTGAACTATTTCCCTGACCTTATGGGCGTGGATATTCTTAGGGCCTGGGCGGTTTCTACCTCCTACTCGGCGGACGGAAAACCGGTCATGGGTTACAGCGACAAGGTTGATAACCTGTTTACAGTAGCCGGCTTCAAAGGCGCCTTCACAACCGCGCCTGCCGTGGCCGACAGGGCAGCCAAAATGCTTCTTAGGGGTGAAACCTTTATACCTGAAGCCGTACCCAGAAGGGAGCACAGACGAAAACAATGAGGATAGATATTCATGTACATGACACTGAACCTATAGAACTGCTGCTTGATTCCATGGCTGACAATGGAATCAACAGAGCTTTCGTTTGTTCGTCGGCGGTAGCCAAGGGCGAGAATGTAAAAACTTTGTCTGACGCCAAGATGGTGTTAGGCAACGTTGCCAGAGCCCAGACCGAGGAAGGCAGCAAACGGACCGTACAGGAAGTCAATCGGGATTTGGCCGAGAAGCTGGGACCCTACGAAGGAAAGCTGTACGGTTTCGGTAAGGTGGACCTTTATGACCAGGACGTCGAAGAACAATTGGCTTCCATCGTGGAATGCGGCCTTTACGGTGTTGGAGAAATCATCGGAATCCATGAGCATGTGGATCTACTTAGACCGGTATTGTCCTTCTCCGCTGAGCAGAAGAAATTTCCCATATTCATCCACTGTGATTTCCCGGTGGAACGCAAGGATTTGGAAGCGCTCTTCAATCTAATCGGGGAATACCCCGACGCTAAGATCATCGTGGGACATATGGGCGGCAATCATTGGATCGAGACGTTGGAACATGTCAAGGTTCTGGATAACTGTCTGCTGGATGTATCGGAAGTCGTCAACTACGTGCCCTTGTACGTAGCAGTCGCTGAGTATCCGGATAAGGTGGCTTACGGTTCTGACTTCCCGTGGGATCTGCAGGAAGTGAATCTGGCCCGTCTGAATAACATGGAATTGTCTGAAGAGGCCAAAGCGCAGGTCATGGGTGGAAATCTAAGACGATTTATGGAGTGGGAAATATGAAAAAGATTGACTCACACGTACATCTGACACCGCCTTGTGTTGAGAAGCGGTGCGATGCCATAAAAGAAACAGAACCCTATTGGCAGATGCTGGCGGAAAGCCCTAAGAATAGCTTTACCGATGCAGAAGGCCTGATAGCGGAAATGGATCGGATTGGCATAGACAAATCCGTAGCTTTTGGATTTTCCTTTCTGGATCCTGATCTATGTCGCGAGGTCAATGACTATACCATTGAAGCGGTAAATCGATATCCGGACAGGCTGATCGGATTCATGGCCGTGTCACCCAATGACAGAAGGCTGGAAGCTGAGATAGACCGCTGCTGTGCAGCGGGCCTCAGGGGCATTGGCGAGATGTTCCCGGACGGACAGGATTGGGACATCATGGATAAGAAGGCCACGGCGCCTCTGATCGGGCTGTGTGCCGAGAGAGGGTTGCCGGTCATGGTGCATACTAATGAGCGCGTAGGCCATTACTATCCCGGCAAGGTTTCGACCACCCCGTTGGAGGCATCAACACTGGCTGAGAACCATCCGGAAGCGACCTTCATTTTTGCTCACTGGGGCGGTGGACTTCCCTTCTACGAGCTGATGAAAGAGATACGGAATAATAATAGGAACGTCTACTATGATACGGCAGCGAGCATTTTCTTGTATGACAATTCGATCTTCAGGGTGGCTAGGGAACTGGGCGTTCTGGACAAGGTGCTGTTTGCCAGTGACTATCCGTTGGTGACACCGGAGCGTTATTTCGATTATATCGATACCAGTGGCTTGAGCGAACTAGAACTTGAAGCCGTATACTATAAGAATGCAGAAAAATTATTTGGGGAGTGAATTTATGATCTGGATACAAGACCTGGACTATCTGATTCAGGATGCTGAACGTGTATTATGCGGGGCAGATCTATTGATTGAAGGTGACCGCATTGTCGCGGTAGGTTCGGTGGACCCGGTTAAAGCCGAGGGTGCTACCGTGATTTCCGGTAAGGGCAAGATCGCCATGCCGGGTTTCGTCAATGCCCATACCCATCTCTACCAGAACATGCTCAAAGGCATGGGGGACATGCTGAGACTCAAACCTTGGTGCGAGCAGGTGACATTTCCGTTTGCCAGTATTATCCATAAGGAGGAGCGCGAGACTGATGAACCCCAATTAGGTTATCATTGGGCGGCGCTAGGCGCCATGGAAATGGTGCGTAGCGGCATAACCAGTTTCGTGGACATGGACATCGTACAGGACGGAGTGCTGAAGGCCTGGCAGGATGTAGGCGTCCGGGGTAACCTGGCACTGCAACTGGTGAACAGATGGGTACCCAAGGAACTGATGGTTCCGGACGAGGCGAGAAAAGAGAAGGCGCTGGGCATCATCGACAGATGGCATAAAAACGGAAAGCTAACCGTCTCCATGGCACCATCCACACCATTTGCCTGCACACCGGAGTTCCTTATCTGGATAAGAGATACTGCGCAAGAACTTGATCTCGAGATTTACATCCATATCTCGGAAACCAAGTGGGAAGTGGAACAGGCCAAGGAAGAGACCGGGTTCACGCCGTTCGGTTATCTGGAAGATATTGGTTTCTTCGAAAAACCGGTACATGCGGTACATTGCGTCTGTGTGGAGCCGGAAGATGTAGATATTATGAAAAAAAGGAAACTGGATGTGATTTACAATCCCAAGAGCAATGCCAAGCTGGGTAGCGGTATCGCCCCCATCGGCATGTATCTGAGAAACGGGATTCCAGTGGCGGTTTCCACGGACGGCGCGGCGTCCAATGATTCGCTGGACATGTTCGAAGAGATGCGTTTCGGACAGCTTTTGCAGAAAGCAAGTTCACGAGATCCACTGGAAGTGAGCGTCAAGGATATGTTTAACATGGCTACCAGAGAAGGAGCCAGGATGATGAACATAGACGCCGGAGTACTGGAGGAAGGCAAGTTGGCCGACCTAGTGCTGTTGGATGACAGAGGCGTACACATGCAACCTATTAACGGCGTTCTACAGACAGTGTTCTACTGTGCCAAATCCTCTGATGTTGATACAGTCATCATCGGCGGAGATGTGGTTATGCAGGATAAGCAGTTTGTCACAGTGGATGAAACCGGGATTATAGATTCTGCGGCTGGTCTTTATAAAGAGGCCAAGGCCCAGGTTGGAGATAAACTTGATGCGGACTTTTAATGAGAGGGGTTAAAAATGAGTATCCTAGACTATCATTACGGGGACTCCTACGTACACCGGATGGATCCCAGAGTGAAGATGATTTTGTTGGTCTTGTTGACCATCGTCGTTTTCATAATCAGTAACTTTTATGTGTTAGTAACAATGTTTGCACTGGTGCTGCTGGTATGGAAGACGGCAAAATTGCCGATGAAGAATATCGTACGATATATGAAATTTTTGCTCAGCCTGGTCGCATTCCTGATCGTGCTGCAGGGATTGTTTTTCTCTAGTGGTGATAATCCTGTCATCCTGATGCATCCAATCATTCCTGATGTGGTGCCTGTAATCGGCGGACACGGAACAATCTACCTAGACGGTATCCTGTTCGGACTGGTATTAGGATTAAGATTGCTGACTTTGGTTTGCATAATGCCCATCTTCACGATGACCACCACCATCAGCGAGACTGCTCTTGGACTGGTCAAATTGGGGATGAACTATAAATACGCATATATGACTACCACAGCTCTGAACCTGATTCCAACTTTGCAGGAAGAGACCAAGATGATAATGGACGCGCAGAAAATGCGTGGATTCAAGGCGTTTGAGACAGGCAAGTTGATGGAAAAACTCCGGGCCTACGTCACCTTAGTCGTGCCCTTGGTTGTTGGATCCATGCGACGTGCGCAACTCATGGGTGTGGCCATGGAAGGCAGAGCATTTGGTGCTATGAAGACCAGAACCTACCGCGAAGACTTGAACTTGCGGACCAGGGACATAGTTTGCGGGGTGTTTGTAATGCTCCTCTGCATTGGAGTGGTATATTTCAACATTCGTTTAGGGGGATGGTACTAATGGGTACAATCATAGAAGCTAAGGAATTCAGTTACTCCTATCCCAGAAGGGACAATCAAGTACTGAAGAATCTGAATTTTAAAGTAGAAGAGGGCGAATTTATCGCCATTATGGGCAGAAACGGTGCAGGTAAATCGACACTTACCCAAGCTTTTAACGGGGTAATTCCTCATTTGCACGGTGGTACGATATGGGGAAACATTTTGGTTGATGGAGTGTGTAGCCAGGAAACAGAAATTACGGAAATGGCCCAGAAAGTAGGTGTTGTACTGGAGGATCCGGAAGCGCAGCTCTTCACGACCCGAGTTGATGACGAGATGGCGTTTGGAATTGAGAACCTCTGCCTGCCCAGGGAAGAAATCATAGAGCGCATCAAGTGGGCTACTAAGGTAGTAAGGCTTGAAGGCTTCTGGGACAGAGAGCCGACCGCACTGTCAGGTGGCCAGAAACAGCGTTGTGCCATTGCAGCCACGCTGGCTATGAAGCCTAAAATAATGGTGCTGGACGAACCGACTTCACAGTTGGATCCGATCGGTACCTTTGAGGTATTCGATGTTATCAAGAGCCTTAAGGAAGAGTACGGTATGACTGTAATGGTAGCTACTCATAAGAGTGAACACATCGCAGAGTATGCGGACCGGATTATGGTCTTGGAAGCGGGAGAGATTGTGGCGTTCGATACACCGCAGGTCATCTTCCGGAATTCTGAGCTGCTGTCACACGTGGCCGTAAGACCCCCGCAGGTATCCGCGCTGGCAGCTTATCTGAACAGCATGGGCCAGAATATCAAACGTTCCGATTACCCGCTTCTCATTGAAGAGGCGGAAGTCGTGATTCGTAATTTGATAGGAGGTGCTTCAAATGGCCAATAACATTATCGAGGTAAAGGATCTTTGCTACTGTTACGTAGATAATGGCCCATGGTGTGTCAATCACATGAGCCTCGAAATAGCGGAAGGCTCTTTCGTTGGCATCATCGGACAGAATGGTGCGGGAAAATCCACGTTGATGAAAAACCTGACCGGGTTGCTGCGTCCGACCCATGGCACCATTCATTTAAATGGAGAAGATATCGCGGATAAGCCGGTAGCCGAGATTGCCAACACTCTTGGCTATGTATTGCAGAATCCCGACCGTCAGCTGTTTGCAGATACGGTACGTGAAGAACTGGCTTTCGGCCCGACGAACCAAGGGGTATCTGAGGAGGAGGTTAATAAACGGATTGACTATATCTTGAAATCCGTCGGCATTATGCATCTAGCTGACGAATACCCCCCGGCTTTGTCCAAGGGTGACCGGGCTAAGGTGGTTATCGGTTCTGTGTTAGCTATGGAACCCCAGGTCATCATTCTGGACGAACCTACAGGTGGTCAGGACTATATTGGCAGATACCAGATTATGGATATCGCCAGGAAGTTCCACGATAGGGGACATACTGTAATCGTGGTCACTCACTCTATGGCTCTGGTGGCTGAATATTGCGAAAAAATTGTAGTACTTTGCAACGCTGAAATCCTGCTTCAGGGCACCAGTAAGGAAGTATTTTCCCAGCCGGAAGTCTTAGCTAAGACCTTTATCCGTCCGCCGCAGATTACAGAACTGGCCAACCGGATGAAAGAGGAATTGGGCATCCACGAGACACTTTTAAGTGTTGAAGAAATGGGAGACAAGGTGCTGGAACATATCCCATCAGGGGAGTAGTTAGGAGTGGCAGTGAATAAAGCATTACAATATTTTGGCGATATAAAAGAGGATGTCGGAATCCTGGCTAAAAAAATCTGGAATCACCCGGAACTGGCTCTTGAGGAGACTTATGCGGCTGGATTGTACCGGGAGTACCTAGAGGCGCAGGGGTTCCGTGTAACGACGGTAGAGGGGCTTTCGACGGCTCTGGTGGCTGAATACGGTTCCGGACATCCCATCGTGGGTGTCTTGGGTGAATATGATGCCTTGCCTGGCTTATCTCAGAAAGTGTCCGCCAGGCAGGAACCTACTGAAGAAGGCGAGGTAGGTCATGGCTGTGGGCACAACCTGCTCGGAGCTGCTGCCGCTGTAGCATGTGTGGCTGTCAAGAAGAGCATGGAAGTATCGGGTATTGCCGGTACTGTGCGTTTCTACGGCTGTCCTGCGGAGGAAATCGGCAAGGGCAAGGCCATTATGAACGATCAGGGCGTTTTTGATGACATGGATGCCTGCTTGACTTGGCATCCGGGTCCTTGGAATACAGTGACGGCCAGCCGGCTGAGTGCGCTTATGCGGTCGGAGTTCTTTTTCCACGGTGTAGGTGCCCATGCCGGGGCGCATCCCGAATTGGGACGCAGTGCCTTGGATGCGGTGGAACTGATGAACGTAGGCGCGAACTATCTGAGAGAGCATATCCCGATGGGAACCCGCTTGCATTACATCATCACCAACGGTGGTCAGGTGGTCAACACGGTGCCGGAAGATGCCAGCGTACAGTATGTGGTCAGGGCGCCCAGGTCCAATGTCGTTCAAGATGTGTTTGAAAGATTGAAAAAAGTAGCTGAAGGTGCGGCTATGATGACTGAGACCGAGGTACGCTTTGAGGTGCAGTCCAATTATTATGATACGAAGAACAATTCTGTGCTGGAAGATCTGATGCATGAGGTCTATCAGGAGTGCGGCGAGATCCAGTTCAGCCAGGACGAAAAAGATTTGGCCGAGGAACTGGTCAAGACCCTGCCTGAGAGCCACTACAAGAATAACAGGGCGGTCTACGATACCGAGGAAGGTATCTATCTGGATAGTCTGCCAAGACCCATCCTGGGGCGTGGAGAGTCCTTCGGAGCTTCATCGGATATTGGGATTGTGACCTACAAGGTTCCAACCATGCAATGTTCGGCAACCTGCTTTCCGCTCGGAGTACCGCTTCATAGTTGGCAGGCTACGGCCAGCGCCGGATCTGATTTCGGTGTACGGGGTGCCACCCATATGGCCAAGGTTCTGGCCCGTGGATTGGAGAGACTTCTGACGGATGACACGGGTATTCTGGAAAAAGCTAAGCGAGAGTTTTTGCAGGAAGACTAAATCTTGCAGGATTCTGGCTATTGATATAGAAGTATGTTCACTATAATGTGTTTTATCTCAAGAGCGCCAGCTTGAGACGTTTCGTTATTGTCTTTTGGTTTTATAAGAGAGGTGACTATTTTGGCTGAAGCAAAAAAGTATGAGGGAAAAACGAACTTTGCCGTTTATGCGGTATGGGCAGCACTTATTTCTGTAGCATCTTTGTTACCATCATTTCCTATGATAGGAACAGGAGGTACATTCAGCGCAAAAGCGATTCTTCTGCCTTTGGCAGGCGTTTTATTCGGACCAGCTGCCGGTGCTATCATTTGTGCAATCGGAGGCTTCATCGGACAGATGCTGGCTCCGCATACCGCATGGATGGGTATCGCTACCTTTATTACGGGTGTTTTTACTGGTACTATCGCCGGCTTCGTTTCTCGTGGCAACTGGAAAATTCCAGTGGGCATTTTGGCTCTCTTTACCGTAGCGTGGCTAACCCATCCCATCGGTAGAGAAGCAATCGTATTCCCGGCAGTATTCTATACTCTGGGACTTATTACCATCCTCCTTGGCGGATTCTTCGCCAAAAAATGGCTACTTGGCACCAACAATTTCCTGAAAGGTGCAGCCATCTGGCTGTCTGCTTTCTCCGGTTTCGTTTTGGCTGCCGGTTTTGCGAACTACGTAGGTGGACTGTTGATGTTGCAACTACCGGCAACCGTTTGGATTGGTCTTACTGCTTTAGCTCCTATAGAGAGAACAATATTCTCTCTGGGTGCTGCCATCATCGGAGTTCCCTTGCTGATTGGTCTTCCGAAGATCGGTCTTTTCGTGGGACCCAAACCCGACGAAGAATAAAAAAATTACTGGCGCAGGTGCAGGGCTTAGCCCTGCACCTTTTCTATGTTATAATGGGTTGGAGGTTTTTATGGAGAAAAGGGAAGAATACGGCGTCTATGATGACCCCGGAAGAAGAGCCAAAAAGAAGAAAAGAAAACCCAAGAACAAGCGAACTTTCATTACGGTTCTGCTTGGACTGGTCTTTCTCTATGCTATATTCATGATCTCCAAGACTCAGTGGAATCTCGACCAGACCAATCAGGAAGTGGAAGCCCTGCAAGAGGAACTGGATCAGGTGCAGCAGGAGCAGGAAGCCCTGGTGGAAATGAAGGATTACGTGG
>DAOUPV010000047.1 GCA_030625965.1 Clostridia bacterium | reverse complement strand
CATCATGACCCGTTACACCCATACCCAGGTTGGCGGTTGTGGTACCAAGACCCTCTTGTACGAGATTATTGCATCCTGTGCCATGATCGTACGTTCGGGTATTGCCAGAGTACAAGGTCCGAGACCGGCCACCGGCGCCATCGTGGGAGCATGTTCCGGACTGGAAGCCAGATTCCAAGGCGAACTGCTGGATGCCTTCTCCAAGGTGGACCGTGCCGAAGCGGACCGCATCGCTCAGTTGGCTTATGCCAAGTATGAGGATCAGTTGGACAAGAAGCCGTATGGTAAACCATTCTGGGAAGTATATGATGTTGAGAAGGTACAACCGACTGAAGAATGGTTGAACATTTATGAAGAAGTGAGACAGGAAGCTATCGATTGGGGACTACCCATCGAATAGATTCTTTCTATTAATCAGTATAACCGTGTCATTGTTGCTTTATTATCGTCTTCGCAGAGAATGAAAAGTAACACATAATAATAAGCATCTTCACCTCCATGAAAAAATATGAAAGCGAAAAGGAGAATTATTAGTATGAAAAAGTTATGGAAAATATTAATCGTGTTGTTATGTTTATCCTTGGTTTTAACTGCCTGCGCTTCTTCGGAACCAGCCGAAGCAGAAAATGAAGAAACTGAGACTGAGACTGAGACTGAGACTGAGTATTTACCTTCTATTGCATTAGCACTTAATGGTCCTATCAATGATATGGACTGGTGTGCCGGTGCCTACGAAGGTTTGATGCAGATTGAAGAACAGTATGGTGCAAATATCTCTTTTGCGGAAAACATACCGCAATCAGACATGGAAGAGGTTATCCATAGCTATGCCGAGGCAGGATTTGATATTGTTGTTGGGCACAGTTCACAATTTATGGATTCAATTCTAGCGGTAGCCAAAGACTATCCGGATACTCAGTTTGTATGTGTGAATGGAACTGAGGTCAGAGATAACGTTACCAACATTGAGATTGCTGAAGACGAAGCAGGTTACATCATGGGTGCGGCTGCAGCTTTAATCACTGAAACTAATACAGTTGGGGCGATTGGCGGTGTGAAAATAAAGCCAGTTCAAATGTCTTTGGAAGGATTTGAGAAGGGTGCTAAATATATCAATCCTGACATTGAGGCAGTGACAGCATACACAGGTAGTTGGAGTGATGCTATCAAAGCTAAGGAAACATCTTATGCTATGATTGAAAATGGCACAGATGTTATTGCGAACTTGATTGGTTTTGCGGGTATCGCTATTCTAGAAGCATCTGAAGAAAAAGACATATATGCTATAGGCTCAGGTAAGGATCAACATACACTAGCACCGGACAATGTTCCAATTAGTGTGATTAAGGATCTGGCTAGATTGTACACATTCGTATATGAAGAAGAGATGGCGGGAAGACTCGAGCAAACAGTTTACTTCTTGGGAACTAAAGAGGGAGCTGTATACCCCTTGTATCCAGGTGATGTAAACCAAGAGATCAAGGATAAGCTTGATGAAATTACTACAGGTATTGCAAATGGCGAGTTAGTAGTGAACTAATTATCTGCGGAAATGAAGACGATAAAGTGAAAATATGTAACATGAGCTGGCTCCTAATTTATAGGAGCCAGCTTTTTTGCGGTAAAAGTGACTGAAAGATTTATGGCATTTAATGCGGAGGAACAAATCTGTTAAGGCATTGCTTCTTAGGAAGATAAATGAATGGATATGCTTAAACAAATGTCTGTTATATAAAGCGGGAAGGGAGTATAATATATTTGGGGATATATTCAAAATAGGACTTATGATCCGGAGGGATGCAAATGCGTGATTTAGTAAAAAGAACAACTCCATATGGATGGTGGAGAATCATTGTCCTGATCAGTCTCGCTCTATGTGCGCTTATCCTGACTGGTTACACAGTACAACCCGCTTGGATCATAAACACCGAGGACGAAACTTACAGATATTATCAAAGTAATATATTGGGTAAGGATTATCTATCCTGTCATGGCCCAGAAGGGATACGCGTTGCCAAAGTGCGGGAAAGGGCGGAATTTCTGGGGATCCTGAATGACCATGGAAATCAATATCTTCTAATTCAAAGAGGGAATCTACTGCAAGCGTATCCGCCCGGCGTGGTCAAAGCAGAAGAAGGCGCATTAATATTGACATTAGAGAAGGATCTGGACAGTTGCTGTATTCGCGATGTTGACTTGGATGGCACAGACGAAATCCTTATTCTGTCAGGGTACCGCCTCCTAATCATGAGCTACCAGGGAGAGGCGATACGGTCGTATGATAAAGCCTATCCCAACTTGAAGCCATGGAAGGTGCAGTGCTCAGATGTAGATGGAGATGGCAGGGTTGAGATAGCACTAGGCGTCTTCAAGGAGAGTGAATTCCATCCGATTGCAGCCAAAAGACCATATCTTTACGATTGGGATGGTGAAACGTTGATTCCCAAGTGGAGGGGATCCCGTTTGGCCCATCCTTTCGAGGATTTCATATTTCAGGACATTGATGGTAATGGGACTGACGAAATCGTTGCTATAGAATACCTGGAAGACGGGAGACAGGCGGTCCATGCATACTCTTGGAAAGGTTTCGGGTTTGAGAGCCTGTTCCAGAGCCGGCCTTTTGAGGAGGTAACAGACATATGGAGAGGAACAGAAGGGGACGTTGGGATACTGCAAAAAACTAGTGCTGATTCGGAAGAAATTGACTTGGTGTATCACGAAGGAGAATGGGAATATGAAAAGAATAATGAAGAGCAATAAGCGAAATAGGGTTTTAGTCGTCATCTGCCTGCTGTTTGTGTTCCTTTGCACCAGTTGTGCCCCTGAGGAGGAGCTTCCTGAACCGTTGAAAGAACCGGTTGAACCGCAAGAAGAACAGTCCGAATCAGAAGAGGAGCAAAGAGAAGAAGAACCGGCCCTCAGACTGGACTTCTCACCTCTTACCGAGACAGCGCAAGTGACTGTCCCCTATGAGGAAATGGATATTGTAGCCAAAGTATCTCCGTATGATGTGTCGCAAGAGTTGTCCAATATTGTCAATCTGGACCAATTCGGTGAATTTACATCTGAGCAGAAGCGTCTTCTGGCGCAGAATGGTTTCGTGGTTACCCCGAGCAATGAGGAACAGCTATTCTACATTTACGAAAAGAATGAATATCTGAAAATACCCAGCTTTGTGACCACGGATTCGGTGCTTCAGGTTTATCATATTTTCTACGACTATTCGCTCAGGGTACTGGAGAAAGAGAAACTGTTGGGTCATCTGGAAGAGCTGACTCAGAATATGATGGAAAAATCCATAATCGTATACGACTTGCTTGAGGATCCGGACGTTAGGATTGCCCAGATGAAGAACATGGCTTATTTCGGTGTGGCGTTGCGTTGTCTGGGAAAAGACCTTCCGGCCGACCTGCCGCAAGAAGTTGCGGAAATCATCGAATCTGAATTCGAGAAAGTTGAAGCGATGCGGGGATTCGAGCAGTCCAGCCTGTTTCCCTTTGCGCTGGATTACAGCCAGTACAAGCCGCGCGGTCACTATACCAGGAGTGATGACTTCAAACGTTATTTCAAGACTATGATGTGGTACGGACAGGCACCATTCCCGCTGTACTACCTCAATGAGCAGAACTTGCCCATTCGCAATGAGGAAGGAACTCTGCAGGCGCAGCTAATCAGCTGCATGGTATCGATGCAGAATGGTGATGAGAGTGATATCCAGCTTTGGGAGAAGATATACAGCCCCACAGTATTCTATGTAGGAACAGCAGATGATCTCTCGATCTTGGAGTATCGTGAAATATTACAAACACTCTATGGGGACCAAATTAACTTTGATGATCTGAATGACGAGCGGAATATGAATCTTTTCTATGAAGAGGCAGATAAACTGCCCGAACCAAGAATCCAGGCGAAGTATACCGAGGTAACTACGCCGGTGGGCAAACAGTTCCGCTTCATGGGACAGCGTTATGTCCCAGATGCAGACATCATCCAGGCGCTGGTAGAACCTATAATAAGACCCGTTCCCTCAGGGCTTGATGTGATGGGAACCATCGGTTCGGAGCGGGCCTACGAGATTATGGTTGAAGATTACAGGGTGTTGGAGGTGCATCCCGGTTACGAAGCGAAATATGATGAATTGAAAGAGGATTTCGCGTCTTTGGGTGATGATACCTGGCGCTCCAATATGTATTACGGTTGGATGTGGACCCTCCAGGGACTGCTTGGGGAATATGAGGAAGGCTATCCTTCATTCATGACAAATCAAGCTTGGACTGATAAATCACTGGCTACGGCCCTCGGCAGCTGGTCAGAACTCAAGCATGATACGGTACTGTACGGAAAACAGAGCGGTGCGGAATGCGGCGGAGGAGAGGAGCCACCCCAGATCAAGGGTTACGTGGAACCGAGCGTCGAGGTCTACAACCGACTGCTGTGGCTGACCAGGTACTCCAGGGCAAACTTGACCGACAGGGACCTGATGGTTCCTGAACTGGAGAACAAGATGGAGCGGTTCGAGGAGTTACTGGGTTTCCTGCTTGAGTGCTCGGAAAAAGAACTAAAAGGCCAGGAGCTTTCGGAGGAAGATTATTATCAGCTGATGATCTATGGTGGAACGTTGGAGTATATGACCAGTTCTTTCGCCGGCGATGTTGCTCGCTGGTTTGAAATAACTTCAGATACCGATAAGAATATGGCAGTGATCGCCGATATCCATACCATGGCTCCGAACATCTTCAGTGAAGGCGGTTATTTTGAAGTAGGCGTAGGTACAGCCCAGGAAATATTTGTGGTGGTGCCCATCGGAGATTCGCTCTACCTCACCCGTGGTGCTACATTCAGTTACTATGAATTTGATAGTACGGTTAGACTGACCGATGAGGAGTGGCAGGACGCGTTGGCAGACGGCTTGGCGCCGCCCCAACCAGAATGGATGAGAAGCTTCCAGTCAGAAGGTAAGGATGAGATTCCTGAACCAGCGAATCCCTATTCGACCGGATGCTGAGCAAAATGAAGCGAAGTAGTAGGTTGTACTTCGTACTTGCTGCTATCTGCGTGTTGGTAGTATTCAACCTGAATCAGCCTGAAGAACTGACCATCGCAGCAGTAGGGGATATCCTGCTGGACCGGGATGTACGTAAAGCTATGGGTTCTGACTATGCCTATCCCTACAAAGAGGTAGTAGAGGACTTAAGGGAGGCCGATCTGCTGATCGGCAACCTGGAATGTCCGCTGACTACAGCAGAAAATCCTGTCTTGAAAGATCCAGTCATTACCTTCAAGGCTGATACCCAGAACGCAGTTGCCTTGAAAGAGGCTGGCTTCGACATACTGAATCTAGCCAATAACCATGCCATGGACTATGATGCAATTGGGCTTATGGAGACCGTTACGGTTCTCTGGGAGGAGGGTCTGCTCTACACCGGTGCTTCGTTGCCGAGATGTGAGGGGCAGGTGCCTTTGATTATTGAAAGGAATGGATGCAAGATCGGTTTTTTGGGCTACTCTGTTTTCCCACCGGAGGGATATATTAGCCGGGCAGGAAAGGCTGATGTGTCCCGGTACTATGAGGAAGAGACAGCGGTAGAAATAGAAAAGGTGCGCCAAACTTGTGACCTGCTAGTGGTATCCTTTCATTGGGGAAAGGAATTCGACTATTACCCAAGCGAAAGACAAAAGGACATTGCTCATCAGGCTGTTGATGCCGGGGCAGATCTGATCCTTGGTCATCATCCTCACGTACTGCAGGAAATGGAACAATATGGGGATGCCTATATATTCTATAGCTTGGGAAATTTCATCTTTGACAGGCAGATTCCGCGAGGAACGGACGAATCGATGGTAGCCAAGATTACTGTTCGCGACAAGAAAATCGTGGAGGTTGATACCATTCCTCTTTACATTGAGGATTGTCAACCAACCAGGATTGATGGGTAGTCTAGCTAAGTAGAGTATACTCATGCAGATTCTGATACATGGGTTGAGTGAGCTGGATTAGATAATAGAAGTAGAAATAAAGTATTGGCATTATATATCAGTAACAATTGAATTCCGGACGGCGGTATTAAGCGCTGATCCGGAATTTTTTTAGAAATCATGTGAGGGAAGTATTGTACCCCAGACATATTTCGGTTGTCACAAAATGTTCACAAAACGGTAACGAAAAGAACATTGACAATAAATAGTATTGAGAATATTATATATACATTATATATAAAATGGTAGGTGAAATATGGAGGCAAGAGAGTTTAAAAAACAGATGATGAATTACAGCAGACGGATTACCGATACCATGAATTGCACCTTCGGCCCGGCTTGTGAGCATCTCGGTTTGACCATTCTACAGTTACAGATCGTGATGGAACTGTATCAGGAAGAACCCCATACCATCGGGAGCTTGGCGGCGAGCATGCATATGGCCAAGGCCAACATGTCTACCATGTGTAAGAAAATGGAGAAGATGGGATTAGTAGAAAGAAAACGTGATAAGTTAGATGAGCGGGTGGTCAGGGTTTCACTGACTGCTGAAGGGGAGCGGATAGGTGCTCAGATCGAGGAAAGTATTGTTGCGAAGATTAGCCAAGTAGTCAAAGAAGAGGATGAATCGCTATATGAAGACATCATACTTGGTTTTGAAAAGTTCACTTTGCTTATAGAGAGAATTACCAACATTGATGAAGCACAAGAAAGGAAAGAAGACTAGTATGAACTTAAATAATGGTTCAAGAAAACCCTTTATCTATTACTATCTGATTGTAATGGCGGTGGTGTTATTCCTGAATGCCGTTGTATTCCCCCTCTTTATGAACCAACAGGTCACTGAAGTGGACTATGGTACATTCCTGAGGATGGTGGAATCCGGTGAAGTTGTGAGCGTAGAAGTGCAGGAAAAGCAGATTGCCTTCTCGACCAGTGCCGCTACAGAAGATGAGATGATCTACATTACCGGACGTATGGATGACCCGCAGTTGGCTGAACGGCTCTTGGAAGCGGATGTAGAGAAATTCGAGCAGGTTATTCCCAAGGAAACCTCACCCATAATCGCTTTCCTGTTGACCTGGATCATCCCTATCGGGTTATTTATCGTACTGCAGCGGTTCTTGATGAAGAGGATGCAAGGCGGATCCGGTGGCATGGGTAATGCCATGTCGTTTGGTAAGAGCAACGCCAAGGTGTATGTTCAGGCTCAGACTGGAAAATCCTTTAAAGATGTCGCAGGCCAGGATGAGGCCAAGGAAGCGTTGCAAGAAATTGTGGCTTTCCTGGGGGACAAGAACAAGTATGAGGAAATCGGAGCTGTAGTGCCCAAGGGAGCCCTTCTGGTAGGGCCACCAGGAACCGGTAAGACTTTGCTGGCTAAAGCTGTTGCCGGTGAATCCAATGTACCTTTCTTTTCCATATCTGGATCAGAATTTGTGGAGATGTTTGTGGGTATGGGAGCCGCTCGTGTGCGGGATCTCTTTAAACAAGCCAAGGAAAAAGCACCCTGTATCGTATTTATCGACGAGATCGATGCCATCGGCAAGAGCCGTAATACTGCTCCAGGCATGGGTGGAAACGATGAGAGGGAACAGACCCTCAACCAGCTGCTGACCCAGATGGACGGCTTTGAACCCGATTCCGGGGTAATCATTCTGGCAGCCACCAATAGTCCTGAAGTATTGGACAAAGCCCTCCTGAGACCAGGCCGTTTCGATAGACGTGTACCAGTAGAGCTGCCGGATCAAGTTGGTCGGGCTGCAATCCTGGAGGTGCACAGTCAGAAAGTCAAGCTGGGACCAGGTATCGATTTTACTGCTATTGCCAGAGCAACTCCTGGGGCGTCTGGTGCAGATTTGGCCAACATTATCAATGAAGCGGCCATCCGAGCAGTCAAAGAAGGACGCATGAAAGTGGCGCAGGAAGACCTAGATGAAGCCATCGAAGTAGTTATAGCAGGTTACCAGAGAAAAAATGTAGTGCTGACCAATAAGGATAAGTTGACCATCGCCTATCACGAGATCGGACACGCCTTGGTGGCCGCTAAGCAGGAAGGCGCCGCCCCGGTGCATAAGATTACCATCATCCCCAGAACCTCTGGAGCGCTGGGTTATACCATGCAGGTAGAAGAGACCGAAACCGTTCTGATGAGCAAGGAACAGGCGCTGGAGAAGATTACAACCTATATGGGTGGTAGAGCTGCTGAAGAAGTGGCTTTCGACAGGATAACCTCAGGTGCTTCTAACGATATCGAACAAGCAACTAGGATCGCCCGCGCGATGGTGACCAAGTTTGGAATGAGTGATAAGTTTGATATGATGGCGCTGGAGACCACAAATAATCCTTATCTGGGTGGAGATAGCAGTCTAAGCGTATCAGCTGAGACCGCGGCCGAAATTGATAGTGAGGTTTTGGAAATCATCAAGACCAGCCACGCCAAAGCTAAGGGTATTTTAGAGGAGAACAAGGACAAGATGCATGAGCTGACCAAATACCTCTATGAGAAGGAAAGCATCACCGGTGAAGAATTTATGGAAGTGTTAGGGCAATAAGGGTATTTCACAATTAAGGATACGAATATAGTTTAGCAGGAGAACATTGCTATCCACAAAACAGTCTGACATACTCAGGCTGTTTTGTGATTAAAGGAACAAAAATGGTCGTTTAAATTGGTCTTGGTGTTTGCGGGGGGTATAATAGACAAAAGGAGGGTGGCATATGATACGTAAATCAGGGAAAATCAGTTTGGTATATTTGCTCTGTTTGTTGATGATGGTTGTGGCGGTTGGCTGACAAAGTGATGCAGAATCAGAGCTAGAAATAAATGAAGAACCAGTAGCATCCGAGGAGCCGGTCATTGTGGAGGATCCACTGAAACCTGAAGAACCAGACGAGGTGGAACCATTGCCTGAACCAGAACCAGACCCTCTTGCTTTGCTCATCCAAGATGAGGATACTGTGGTTGCGATCCTTGCGGATGTAAGTGGTGGTACGGCTGATGGTAGAGGATTTGTGAGGAACATAGATGGTGTGCTGACCCATGCAGTAATGGCAAACCTTCCCCCGCTTGAAGAAGGAACCTTTTACGAGGGTTGGTTGGTGAAAAGGGGTCCTTTGGATTTCTTTTCGACTGGCATGATGGATTATTTGGCTATGGAGAGTATGATCGATGGGAATTTCCTGTTGTTCTATACTGAAGAAAAGGACAGATCGGAGTACCTTGAGGTGGTCATCACCTTGGAAACCGTAGACGATCAGCAACCGGAAAAGCATATATTGGAAGGCATAGCCCAATAAGGAGGATGACATGAAACAAACAGCAGCATTCTTTGACATTGATGGAACACTATACCGGGAAGGATTAATAACGGAAGTCTTCAAGAAGCTCATCCGTTATGAAATCATCGAACCGGAGAGGTGGTACAAAGAAGTCAAACCCGATTACGACCGCTGGGACCAGCGTGTCGGAAACTATGACGATTATCTGCTTCGTATGGCCAGCATCTATATGGAGGCCATCAAGGGACTGCACCAATCACAGATCGATTTTATCGCTAAGAAAGTGGTTGGACAGAAAGGTAACCGGGTATATACATATACACGGGACCGCATCCAATTCCATAAGGATCACCGTCATCTGCTTATCGTGGTATCAGGAAGTCCTGACGAATTGGTCCGTGAGATGGCGGAAAAGCATGGTTTTGATTTGCATATAGGCACCAAATACGAGCTGAAGGACTCCGTTTATACAGGTGAAGTAAAGCCGATGTGGGATGCGAAAAGTAAAGAAAATGCAATCTACCGGTTGGTCGATGAATACGACATCGATTTGGAAACCAGCTATGCCTATGGTGACACCATGGGTGATTTCTCCATGCTTAAGATGGTCGGCAACCCAACCATCATCAACGCCACCAAAGAGGTCTACCAGCGAATCAATAAGGATGAGGACCTGCGTAAACGCATAAATGTCATAGTCGAGCGTAAAGATATGATTTACCGGTTGGTCCCGGAACATATTGAGGTTTTGTCCTAATGCTGGGAGCCATTTTGGGGGATATGATCGGGTCTTACTATGAAGATCATCCGGAAGAGCATTGGGAACCGGGACAGGATCTGGAATGGGGTGAGTATTCAGATGATACGGTGCTTACGGTAGCGACTATGGATAAACTGCTATCAGCTGGTTCCTATAATCAAGTCTATCGTGCATATTACAAAAATGACCCAGATAGGGGATACGGGGAACGCTTTGCAAGGTGGGCCTCAAGCGATGACATGCCAGCCTACGGCAGCTATGGCAACGGGGCGGCCATGCGGGTAAGTCCCATTGGGTTCCAGGCGCAGGATGAATCCTGGCTTGAGCTGGAAGTAAGAAGTAGCGCTGAGGTCAGTCACAACCACCCTGAAGGCGTGAAGGGGGCAATGGCCATAGCCTGCTGCATATATTGGTTACGTGAGGGTAAGGACAAGGCTTGGCTGAAACAGGCAGTAGAAGAGCGTTTCGAATATGATCTGGGTATACCTCTAATAGATCTCCGTAAGGCCTATCATTTTGACGCCAGTGCCATGGGCTCCGTCCCACAGGCCATACTGTGTTTTTTGGAAAGCAGGAATGTTATGGAGGCCATTGGTAATGCGATCTGGCTGGGTGGAGACATGGATACGATTGCGGATATGGCGGGTGCTCTAGCGGAAGCCTCCTATGGTCTGGACAAGATAGTGGGCAGGAAGACACTTAAACGTTTGCCGGAGACCTATAGTAAAACGGTTCAGGACTTCTATAGATCGATTATTGGTCGTACCATCTAGAGAATCGCATTAATCAAGTTTTGTTGTTTGCAGGAAACTGAGATGCGATGCAGAAAGTATTAGCATAGTATAAGTTATGGAATCATTTATATACCATATTTCAAAGCAAGAATAGCTGTATGAGAAAGGATTGGTAAATATGAAGAATATTTCTTTGAAACATCTAACTCAGGCGGCCGTTTTTTTGGCCATAGCTATCGCCATTCAATGGTTCAGATTACCCCAATTGGCAACGGGCACCGCAATCAATGCTATACTGCTGCTTGCTGGAACGCTGATTAGCATCGGATGGGGGATGACCATCGGACTAATAACACCCCTTGTGGCCATTGCTGTAGGTATTATGCCGCCAGTTCTATTATTTGTATCTTTTTTCATCGCTTTAGGAAATGCCAGTTACGTCTTTATCTTTTCCAAACTCTATAAAGACGATCTGAGAGGCAAGGTGATGGCCATAAGCATAGGAAGCCTGGTCAAGTTCGCCATACTGGCCATTGCTGCCAACATTATTCTTACTTTACCCCCGGCAATCACGACTATGCTGACATTCCCACAGATATTAACGGCGGTTCTTGGAGGAACAGTGGCGACATTGCTCATCCCACCACTGAAGAAAATCAAGCGAGATTAGTAAGATTTAGAAACACGACAATGAAATTTATTAGTAGTGACGCTTATAATCGTTTTAAGCGGATGCACTGTGAATGAGCAGTTAGATGATAAAAACGTGGTAGAAGAGACGACTGAAATTAGCGATAATACCAGTGTAGCCAATAAGGCGGAATACAGGAAGATAACTCCAGAAGAAGCAAAGGAAATGATGATAGAAGGTAATATAATACTTGATGTCAGGACGCAAGAAGAATTTGAGCAAGGACATATTCCAGGAGCAATATTGTTGCTAGTAGATTCTATTCTTGATGGAGATCTAGGAATTTTGCCGGATAAGAATCAAATCATATTGGTTTATTGTAGAAGTGGTAATAGAAGTGCCCGTGCTGCAAAAGCGTTGGTTGATGCTGGCTATACAAAGGTATATGATTTTGGTGGTATTAGAGATTGGCCCTATGAAATTGTTCAGTAGATTAGCGGAAAAATGTTAACATATAAAAAACACTATATATTGCGCCGTCAACACTGACGCAGTATATAGTGTTTTTGCTGATTCACAATCTTAGATTGACTGTAGAGTCATGTAAAGTTAGATCATTCTAACATCAAAGCTCACTGTAATCAGTGGTCTGTTTGATGATGTTATCCATTATACTTCTATCAATAGCCCCATTTACAAATCCGAAGACCTTGCTCTGATCCGTTATCATGAAGGTTGTAGGGATAGATGATATTCCGTAGCTGTCAAAAATTTCACCAGTGTCATCAAATAGAACAGGGAAAGAAATGCCTTTATCTTCAATATAAGACAGGATAAAGTCGACATCACTTTCTAGGAAACCATTAGGGTTTACCACAGTCAATATCACAACATTATCATTTGTATTCTCCTCATATAAATCAATGATTTGCGGGATTTCCTTTTGACATGGTGGACAGCCAGTGGCCCAGAAATTGAGAAAAACTACTTTGCCCTCATACTCTGACAAAGTATGAGAAATACCATGCTGATCGGATAATGTAAAATCAACGATTGGTTGCAAATCATCATCAATGGCATCAGTATTCTCTGAACTAGGCTCTGTGTCTTGGGGTTCTTCAACAACTTCAGGAGCAGTAGTTTCTTCTGCAATTTGGGTGGTTTCTGCTGGTGATAAATCTTCAGCAGTGAAACTAGTTAAATACCCACTGAATGTATTTAGCCAACCGGTAAACATCATAATACCCATAATAATCAATATGACGCCACCGGCTTTTTTGACGTATTTGACTATGTTTTTGTGTTTGCTGAATATATTCAGTAGCTTAGTTGTAAATATACCAGCAAGGATAAACGGAATGACAAACCCCAGGGTATATACCAATACCAATATGTTACCGAGTAATAAACTCTGTGCGCTCGATGCTAGTAATAGCACCGATGATAGCATCGGACCAACACACGGTGTCCATGCAAATGAGAAGGTCAAGCCCATAATAAAAGCAACGAAGGGGTTCATTTTCCTTTTATCGAAATCTGCATTTATGCGTTTTTCGCGGTTGAATATCTTGAACTCAATAAAGTCAATTTGAACAAGACCGAACACGATTACAATAATTCCAGAGATCTTTGTGATGAAGGTTTGATTACTAGTTAAAAACTGCGCAACATTCGTAAATGCTAATCCTAGCAAGAAAAATGTAACTGATATTCCCAGAACGAATGCTATGGTATTAATTAGCACCTTTTTCGTCTTATATTCTCCTTCTGTATCACTGCCGGATAAGTAGCCAAGATATATCGGTAGCAACGGCAAAACACATGGCGAAAAAAAGGACATGAGTCCTGCTAAAAATACTAATATAAAGCTGATATTGCCAACTAATGCTGATGTATCTAACATATTTGCCTCCTAAGGTGATTAATTCTATGGTAAGTGTGGTGTGCGATATATACCTTTGGTTCACTGAATTACTCTTTGAGTCATTCAGTCCTAATCTCAGACAGTATATTATAGATAGATGTTACCAGCAAATTTTGTTAGCCTCTAAGTTCAAATCATTTAAATTTGTCGCATGGATAACTACTTATACTCAAATGCACCATTGCTGAATTACAAGTAGAAATTGAATTATATATTGATTTGGACCCAAGCGATATTATTTCTAATGGAGCAATAGGAATTGTGCTGATTTACTTGGTATTGAATGAAAATAAATAAGATAGAAAAAACCATGAAGTGATGACTTCATGGTTAAAGTGAAGACAAAGAAGCTAAGCTTTGCGGCTTAAGAATGCTTTATCTTAGATCCGAAGCAGTCACAATAGGTGACTGCTTCTTATTTTTAGTTGTTATCTTGCAACCAGAATTTTAATAGGTGATGTTTGAGCAGGAAGACTTCTTGTAGAGATAGTGTACTCAACAGTCATCGTCTTTCCATCTAATTCATACATTTCAGATTCCATATAACTTCCCTTTTGAATCTTAACGATCAAGTCATTTGCGTAGTTGCCATCACCTTTAGTCAAGTAGATAGAATATCCATTATCGTTTTCGATGACCTCTTTGACTTCACCTACGTAGGTCGTGTAAACCTCTGGTGTTTCAACGACTCTGACTTTTTCAGCATTTGTTTGGGCTGGAAGGCTTCTTGTAGATATAGAGTGTTGAATATCCAGGACTGTTCCAATTTTGAAGTCTTTGAAAGTTCCATCTTCGATTTCTGTTTCAAAGTGGACTTTTACGATTAAGTCATCAATCATTTCATTTGGGTCGTTACCTTCAAGATACACTGTCGCTCCATGCTCATCAAATTTGAGGTCTTTGATAGTCCCAGTGTAATTATACTCATTTACTACAACATCTGAAATCTCAGAGCTGATTTTCAACAATGCATAAGGTTTTGAGAGGACCTGGATAGCGATCTCTTCAGGTGGGGTTATGTCATATTTCACTTGAAGAATATCGCCTTTTACTTCAATGCTTTCGAAATCGAAGGTATATCCGCCCGTATTCTCTTCTTCTTCTACAATCAGGACGTATGAAACGCCGTCAATCATAGTGATATGAGTGCCCACTTCATCTTTATTCGAGTGAAACCAGTCAGCAATATCCTGCGTAGGTCCGTTCATCACTTCAACATTTTCTGAATTCAAGAATATGTTGTTGCCTTGTACGGTTGCGAATACTCCCAAAAATTTTTCCACGTCAACTTGGGCTAGGAAAGTCTTGCCCTCTATTACTATGGGATTTTCCTTGAATTGACTTAGTGATTTATTCACACTGTATTGCATATTACTGATATACATTTTTGATGTAAAATCGCCTTTGGTGATATCAACGCTACTGTCTTCGCCATTCCAAGCCACCTTGAAATCCATCGTCTCGGCCATTTCTCGTAAGGGAAGGTACACCGCGCCGTCTTTTTGGACAGGCTTGTTCTGTGCAACGCTGTATGCTTCTTCGAAATACCAATTGAAATTAGAATTGTCAGAAATTAAAACCGGCATGTCATCGGTCGATATCAGTACCGGAACAGGTGTGTTTTCTGAAATCAATACTGGAGTAAGAGGCTCTTCATTGTACAGTACAGGCATCGGTGCCTCATCGTATAGTGTTGGTGCCGCCCAGCATTCTTCAAATTCGACAGGAGTAGCAACCGGCTCGACATTACTGTCTGCCAAAGCCACACCGAGATTAGATAAACATAATACTAAAACTATTGTGATTGTAATAAATTTTTTCATAAACCATTTCTCCTTTTTTTTATGTGTTTATTGGATATCTGTGTATTTGGCGATTGCGGACTCAAGAAAGTTCCATAAAATTAAGAATATTATGAAATACTACAGATAGAGAAATACTTTAAGATTCAGAATAAACCATCGAAGCAGTTCTAGCTTTAAAGAATATTTTGGTAGAGAGGGGGTATTCTAAACCGTGCCATTATCTAATGATACAGTACCACGTTTCTTGATAGGTTAGTTATAATTTGATAAGAGGCTGCTGGTGTTCTACATAGAATAGAGGCGTTAAGGGCGCTGGCCATCTGCGGAAAGACCTGAGGTAACCTTGCAAACTGTTTATGGCAAACTAGAAATACAGTAAGTTGTATTTTCTACTTGCAAAACACACTATTCTATATAAATTCCATGGAGGAGTTAGATTAACTTAGCACTTAATGATTATTGAGAGTAATTGCATGACGGACATTATAGTCCTTAATATACATATAATGGAATTGATATCGTTGAATATTGCCTAGTGCCAGGAGCAATCTGCAGAGGGGCAAAGACAGCAGAAACGAAAAGGTATGAAGTGGATAAAATTTACAGGAAACTATGAGTTCGAATGCCATAAAACATGTTAAAATGTAATAACAACTGGTCGCATAAAAGAAGGGAATATACGAATGCTAAAAGACATATGGGTGGAAATTCCTATTGAGTATCGGGTTGAATTTAAGAGTAGAATGCTTACAAATAACTTCAATAAATTGAGTAGTATCTCTTTGGTGATCT
>DAOUPV010000086.1 GCA_030625965.1 Clostridia bacterium | reverse complement strand
GCATAAATACGAAGTAGGGTTACTGTCGAACTATTACTGATTCGACGAGAGATTTCAGGAGCCGTGTACGGCAAACGTAAGCACGGTTCTGTGAGAGCAAAGAAAGTTGGGATTGCTCCCAACTTTCTAGCTACTCGATTTGTTCTGGAAGGAGGGATGCCCGGTTGAAGGATGAAAAGGTTACTGCAAAGAGACCACATAAAATATGAGGCAAAATAATAATGACTGCAGTTCTGTCGACAGGGGTCTAAGTGGGACAGAACATGATAGAAATATATGGATAAAGGAAAGAAGATGATGAAATGGGATATACGACAAGTAAAAGTTTCTGGAAAAGCACCATCGTTATACTTCTTGTGATGCTACTGGCTCTGGGCTGGTCGGGCGCAGCCTGGGCTGCGAAACCCCCACCACCACCACCGCCAACACCTGAACCTGGAGCCTATGACTTAAATGTTGATGAAGATGCAGACCCACCTGAATATCAGGCTGCAATTATCAATGAGGCAATTTTTGAAACCTATAGATCAGGCACATCGACAGGTACAGGCGTATTCGAATCATTCTTACGAGTGCAGGCAGACCCGACATCAATGGGTTACAACTCAGGGGTGAAGAATTCGGGCCTGGAATTTGACACCAAGGGTGGCAAATGGACACATGAGATCGAGTTAGCTCGTGTGCCTTATGTAGGACTGACAGTCACGCCGACACAACGACCGGGTGATCCAAAAGTTCCGGTTACCGTATATGGACGGGAATTGCTCATGGACATCAATGAAGCGGACAAAACGCCCGAAATTTTTTTGAATGAGTTTCAGGTTTGGCTGACAACGGATCCTAATCTAACTGGGTATAACGCCAGTACACATCAATTCAACAATCCGGATCCTGTCCTGGTATGGGATTTGAATGTTCCGGAGAATAACCAGGTCGTGCTTGACTACGAGGTGGCTGCAGGTAGCGGTAAAGGCGACTATCGTACCGTCATTCCGGAGGTATATTTCCGAAATGCATTGCAACATGCAGATATGGACTTTTCTGCTGCATATCTGGTAGTTTTTGTAGAGTTCACCGAATGTGAATCCGGATTCGAAGAAGTGGGTATCATTCCCAAAGATCCGGCCATCAAGTCCGGTATCAAGTTCCACGACAGAAACGCCAATGGTGTGAAAGATGAAGGAGAAGAAGGACTGAAAGGCTGGACCATCTATGCGGATGTGGATTTCGATGGCGTTCTGGACGCCGGGGAAATCTATGATGAAACCGACAAGGACGGATACTACGAACTGAGCTTAGCTCCTGGGGAGTACCATATCAGAGAGGAAATGGTTGCAGGTTGGACACAGTCCTTACCGATTAGTGTCTACGGAACCGTTTACTATCCTGAAAGATTCCTGGGTGGTGAAATTGCAGAGAACAACGATTTTGGTAACTGGCAACCTGCGACCAAGTCCGGTGTCAAGTTTGAGGACAAGAACGCGGACGGATATCGGGATCCAGGCGATGAAGGACTGGGAGGCTGGATTATCTTCGTTGATTACGACGATGACAGTATTCCGGATGCTTTAGAACCACAGACCGTGACCGATGTTTACGGAGACTATACGATCGAAGGCATCAAGCCGGGAACCTGGAAAGTCAGAGAAGTGATACAGAGCGGTTGGAACCAATCCTTACCGTTTAACGTAATCGGAACCGTCTATTATGAAGAGACATTCGATAGCGGGGACGAGTTGACTGGAAACGACTTTGGTAACTGGTATCCCGCGACCAAGTCCGGTACGAAATTCGAGGACATGAACGGTGACGGAAATCGGGATCCGGGCGATGACGGTCTTGAGAATTGGACCATCTTCGTTGACTACAACGACAACGAGGCGTGGGATGAAGGAGAACCGAAAGCTGTGACCGATGTGTATGGTGACTATACGATCGGAGACATCAAGCCAGGAACCTGGAAAGTCAGAGAAGATATGAAAACCGGATGGACCCAAACATTGCCACTTAGTGTCTATGGAACTGTCTATTATGAAGAGACGTTCGAGAGCAGGGATACATTGACCGGGAACGACTTTGGTAACTGGTATGTTGCAACCAAGTCCGGTACGAAGTTCGAAGATATGAACGCGGACGGAGATCGGGATCCGGGCGATGACGGTCTTGAGAATTGGACCATTTTCTTAGACTACAACGGCAATGAATCCTGGGACACTGGAGAACCGAAAGATGTAACAGATATCAATGGAGACTACACGCTGACAGACATCAAGCCTGGTACCTGGAAGGTATGGGAAGAGCTGAAATCTGGCTGGACCCAAACCCTGCCATACAGTGTCTACGGAACCGTCTACTATGAAGAGACGTTTGTGAGCAGCGAAATTAAGACAGGCAATGACTTCGGTAACTGGTATCCTGCGACCAAGTCCGGTACTAAGTTCGAGGACATGAACGGTGACGGAGATCGGGATCCAGGCGAAGATGGTCTTGAAAATTGGACAATCTTCGTAGATTACGACGGCAACGAAGCCTGGGATACTGGAGAACCCAAAGCTGTGACCGATGTGTACGGAGACTATACGCTGACAGGCGTAAAACCGGGAACATGGAAGGTATGGGAAGAGATGAAATCTGGTTGGACCCAGACCCTGCCGTTCAGTGTCTACGGAACCGTTTACTATGAAGAGACATTCGAGAGCCGGGGAGTGTTGACCGGGAACGACTTCGGTAACTGGTACCCTGCAACCAAGTCTGGAACCAAATTTAATGACATGGATAGGGACGGAGTATGGGATGGAGGCGAACCGGGAATGCCGGATTGGACCATCTTTGTCGACTACAACGATGACGGAGTCTGGAACACTGGAGAACCGAAAGATGTGACCGATGGAGATGGAAACTACACGATTATGGGCATCAAGCCTGGAACCTGGAAAGTCAGAGAAGTCATGAAGACCGACTGGATCCAGACCCTGCCGCTCAGCGTCTATGGAACCGTCTACTATGAAGAAACCTTTGCAAGCAGAGGTAGCTTCACGGGCAACAATTTCGGTAACACCAGCTATCGAGATGAGACTGCCTGGGCATACGGCAACAATGAGAACTTGGATTACACAGATTCCCAGAACTGGGGCTGGAACAACGGCCCGGTTAGCATTCCGGCAGAGGTATATGGCTCGGTAACCTATCGCTATGAACTCTATGCCGGAGCGGGTGATAACACACCTGCCAGCGGAACGTTGGTTGGCGCAGTCTATGCACATGTTCGTGTGGCGAGCGCGACTGAAGTAGAAGTCACGGTCACCTATGTAGTGGATGGGGCGTATGCATTGGGAGATACCCATGTATGGATCGGTGCGACACCACTTCCTTGGAAGGATCCGGATGATCATTCCAAGGGCATGACCGATGCGCCGGGTAAACTGATCTACGTTCACGGACAAACTGTAACGGTGAACCGGAGTGATCCGCTCTACATTGCGGCCCACTGCATAGTGCGAATGTAGGATGAATTACAGCTGATTATGTAAACATCGATGTAGCTCGCTCAGAGGGGCGGGGCAGATCTCCCTATCTGCTCCGCCCCTATTATGTGAAGATGAAAAGTAGGAGGCTTGAGGAGAGTCCAGGTACTTATCAGGTGCTGCGCAGGTATCGTTATATATAGCCGCTATGTGACATCAAGTGGCTGAGAATGTACAGCCTGCAACGGCTGGGTTTGATTTCATCCCATCCTAGTGATACCATCAATATATAGGTGACAAGTAATGTGCATGATTTTATATATCTGGGATGGAGGGGTGAGAGAACATGACTAACAGGGAAAGATTTCTCGTGGTGCCGGAGAGGCTGAAGAAAGTCTGCGACTATGAAGACGAACTTGATTTCTGCAGCACCTCACTGGATGTGGAGCCGTTCGTTGGAGTGATCGGTCAGGAACGCGCCGTGCGCTCCATGGAATTCGGTTTGGCCATGGATATCGAGGGCTACAACCTGTTCGTGGCAGGACCTTCCGGAACCGGCAAGAGCACCTATATCCAATCAGTGATTTCCAAAGAATCCAAGACGGGTAAGCAACCCTCCGACTGGTGCTACATCTATAACTTCCAGGAACCGGAGCGTCCCATCGCACTTGAGCTTCCGGCGGGCCAGGGACTGGTATTCCAAAAAGACATGGACGAACTGGTCTCCAGTCTGAAGAACTCAATACCCAAAGCGTTCGAGGGAGAGGAATATACCAAGCAACGCGACAACATCGTCCAAGACATGCAGCAGAAAATGGAGGAACTTTTCAATCAGATGGACCAGGAGGCCACTGCGATCGATTTCAAGGTGGAAAGAACTCCGGGTGGACTGATCATAATGCCGACCCATCGAGGTAAGCCCTATACTCCGGAGGAATATGAGAGACTTTCAGATTCAGTGCGTGAGGGACTGGATCAGCAGAGGCGCAAGCTGCAGCAAAGGATGGATGAAGCCTTCCACGAAAGCCGGGTGTTTGAGAAGGATGCCAGAGAGCAGATTGTGGAACTGGACAAGCGGATCACCATGTTCGTCGTTGAACCCGCTATACGTGGCTTGTCTACCAAGTACGGTCAGTTTGAAGCGGTCGTAGCTTATCTGGAGACGCTGTTTAAGGATATTTCAGAAGACTACAAACTGTTCCGGGCGGCGGCCGCTCCCAAGAGCCAGAATATGATGCAGGCGACGGAGGAACCCGATTTCACCAAGTACAAGGTGAACCTGCTGGTTAACAATGACAAGGGCAATGGTGCCCCAGTGGTGATCGAGACCAATCCGCACTACTATAACCTGTTTGGCAAGATAGAATACCGACGCCAAATGTTTGATGCCAGTACCGATTTCACTATGGTCAAGGCTGGTGCCATTCACCGGGCCAATGGGGGATACCTGGTCATGCAGGCCAAGGATGTCCTGACCGAGCCCTTCGTCTGGCTGGCGCTAAAGAAAGCCTTGATGTATCAGCAGGCTAGTATTGAGAACATAGGGGAGCAGTACCGCTACGTACCAACGGCTACGCTTAGGCCCGAGCCCATACCGCTGGATCTGAAGGTTATCCTGATCGGCAGTCCTCTGTTCTACCATATCTTCACCTTCGATGAGGATTTCCAGAAACTCTTCAAGGTCAAGGTGGATTTCGACACGGTAATGCCCAGGAATGAAGAGAACATAAGGCAATACGTGGCCTTCATCAGTTCGTTATGCACCACCAAGAAGATGAAGCATTTCGACCGTTCAGGATTGGCTAAGATGGTGGAATACGGTTCCAGGCTGTCCGGCCGCCAGAACAAGTTGTCCACTCATTTCAACATGGTGTCGGAGATTGCCTATGAGGCTATAAATCTGGCCACCAGGGAAGGCGCTGAGTACGTAGGGGCTAACCATCTGGAACGGGCCATCGAGGAACGGAAGTACCGCTCCAGCATGACCAAGGAGAAATATCAGGAGGCCATCCTGCAGGATCAGATCCTGATCGATACGGAAGGCGCGGTTCCGGGGCAGGTCAACGGTCTAACCCTCATCCAGATGGGAGGTTACGCCTTCGGCCGACCGGTGCGTATCACGGCCAGCACCTACATCGGCCGGGAGAGTGTAATAGATATCGAACGGGAAACCAAGATGAGCGGCACCATCCATTCTAAGGGTGTACTGACCCTCATGGGTTACCTAGGCGGGACCTTCGCCCAGAACAAGCCGCTGGGATTGACTGCCCAGATCACCTTCGAGCAGATGTATGACGGTGTGGACGGGGACAGCGCATCCAGTGCTGAACTTTATGCCATCCTATCCAGTCTGGCAGACGTACCCATCCGGCAGGGTTTGGCCGTGACCGGATCTATCAACCAGAAGGGCCAGGTCCAACCAATCGGTGCGGCCACTCAGAAGATCGAAGGATTTTTCGACATCTGTAAGACGAAGGGTCTGGATGGTGAGCAAGGGGTCGTGATCCCATATCGCAATATCGAGAACCTGATGTTGAAGGATGAGGTCATCGAAGCGGTAAGGAAGAATGAATTCCATATCTACGCCGTGAAGGACGTGAGGGAAGGTATCGAACTGCTGACAGGTATGGAGGCTGGGGAGATGCAGGAGGACGGTTCCTATCCGGATGGAACGCTATTCGGCTTGGTGGAGCAGAAGTTGCTCAAGTACGATAAGCTGCTGATGCCTGAGATCGAGAAACTGGTCAAAAAGGTTGAAGAAGAGGAAAAACCGGTGGAAAAACCGGAAGAATAATTCAATGATAGTAAGGTGCAAACGCTGGCGAAAGCTGGCGTTTCGTGCTTTTAAGACGCGAAGACGGATATATCAGGTGGAATGTTAATCTGCATCACATCGTGATATAGGAGATATCGGATAAACCGCAGACGTATTATGATATAAGAAACTTAAAGGTACACCTCAAAGATTCCGCTGCCGCTGGATTGGTAAACCAGCTGGCAGTGGAACATTTTCCTGAAAAAGGAAAATAGGTGGGTTGTACCCCGGTTCAGTCACACAATACAAACGAATCATCAAGTATCATTTCTTGTCCAACCATAAGGACCATTCAATCTAAGAATATTGTTGAATTTAGCTCGAACTATCTAACCGTGTGAGACCTGTACCAGTTGTAGTAATGCTGGCTTATTTGGTCAGTCGTGGAAGCGATATGTCCGAGTGTAAAAATATCAGCCAATCTATGAGATTGCAAAAGGAGAAATTTATGAGAACGTTTGCGGCAAAGGGAAAATTCATATCAGTGATTTTGGTGCTGATGCTGTTGCTACTTAGCTTCGCGGGTTGTACACCTACAGAGGAAGCGGTAGAGGAGCCTGCAGAAGGCAGCGAGACGGAAGAACCGGTTGTGGAAGTAGCGGAACCGCCGAGTGTGGGTCTAGTATTGGTTGGTAGCATCAACGATGGTGGCTGGAACGCCTCCGCATACAATGGATTACAGATCATTGAGCAAGAAGTAGGTTCGGATGTGGTTTTTGCTGAGAACGTAAAACTTTCAGACATGGTTGACGTGATGCATACTTTCGCTTCACAGGAGTATGACTATGTATTCGGTCATGGTTTTGAAACTTTCGACGCTGCGCTCACGGTTAGCGCAGATTACCCAGACACGCGTTTCGTGATAACCAGCTCGGACCAGGCCCATGCGCCAAACATCGCCGGCCTGGCAGTGGCCAATGGACAGCAGGGATTCTTGGCAGGTGTTGTGGCGGCTAAGCTTACTGAAACCAAGGTTGTAGGTGTAATCGGCGGTATGAACATTCCTTCCATCGCAGATTTCGTAGAGGGTGCTAAATTGGGAGTCGCTTATGTCGATCCTTCTATCAAGGTTCTAGAGACCTACACGGGTAGTTTCGACGATGTAGCCATGGCCAAGGAAGTAGCGATGTCTATGGTTGATGCGGGAGCGGACGTGCTCTGCCCTGACGTATCCCAAGCAGATTTAGGTGTCTACGAGGCAGCCAAAGAAACAGGTGCGATGGCTATCGGTGCTATCGGTGATATGTATGAAAGAGCTCCAGAGAATATTCCGACTAGTATAACCATGTCTATCTCACTGGCTATGTCAGCTCTGATCGAGGGTATCGAAGATGGCAGTATGGAGTGGGGAGCCAAGGCTTACGAAATGGGTGTTGTCCAGGATGTAATCTCAATTGTAGAACCTAAGGGTATCTGGGTTGAGAAGTTTTCTTCCGAGGACTTCGATTACTGTAAGCGTGTGGAAGCAGCTTTGGGTGACGGAACACTGATGATCAAAGATGTATCAGATGTAAGCACTCTGCCTGTCGTGGAATAAGTGGTCTACGCACTACTAGCGGTGCGACTAGCATAGAACCAAAACCTTCAGATGAAAAAGCCAGAGCCGATTTCCCCGCTCTGGCTTTTTCTGTTGGTTGGACCGGCTTAGACGAATTGACAAAAAAGCTGGTGTGCTGATGCCAAGAGTTGTAAGAAAGGCATATTGCGACAACCGTGGAATCTTGTTATAATGTGGACAAATGAATAGAGTTTTGGGTGCCCCTGAGGGGGAGAATAAGGGAATCGGGCGAAAATCCCGAGCGGGCCCGCCACTGTAAGGACCGAGTCGTATTCAATAGCCACTTCGAAAGAGGGAAGGCGAATGCGATGAAGACGTCGAGCCAGGAGACCTGCCCAAGACGACTTTGCTGATTTCGGTAGCACGATCAGCTTAGGTGAGGATGATGGAAAATCCATGCCAGACTTGGTGTGGGTTTTTTTGTTGCCCGCATCGGTCTTCAGGTATCTGCTGTAGAGGAACATGTAAGCTCACAGGAGCGAAGGAGGAACGATGGAACTATTAACGAGAACACTTGAGAACATTCAAGATCTGAACCAAGA
>DAOUPV010000135.1 GCA_030625965.1 Clostridia bacterium | reverse complement strand
CCAATCCAATTTAGGATTTCGTCGACGCGTTTTGAAGCATCACCGGTATAGCGGTCTTCGTCCAGGTAGAAGGTCAGTGCCTCCCTGGCGTTCATCCAAGGATAGAAGCGGGGGTCTTCCGGCAGGTAGCCCAGATCCAGTTCCCCAGAACGGAGGCTGCCTGTAAGATTGACATCTCCAACCTGGACCGAACCGCTGCTGGGTCGGGACAACCCGGCAAGTATGTTCATAGTGGTCGATTTGCCCGCACCGTTTTGCCCTAGGAATCCGTAGATCTCCCCCGGGGCTACGGTCAGGTCGATACCTTTGAGCGCTTCGAATTTCTTGAAGTTTTTATGCAGGTTCTCAGCCTTAATCATGGTCCTTCACCCTTCCGATTGTAAGGAATAGGATTGGGCCCAAGAGGTTTAGAAATAGGATGATGAAAATCCATAGTGTTTTGTTAAGATTGGCTGATCCTTCTCTGATCAATTTGACCAAGCAGAAGATAGCCAGTGACAGCTGCAGGACCACCAGTGGAGCGAGTGCCAACAGCATGGTCCGTGTGATTTCAACTTGCATGACGCACCTCCTAATAACAGACATATAGAGATATAGCTATATATTGAATATACTACGATTCGGTGTTTTGTCAAGCCGTGCCGTCCTGAAAACATAGTTTGCATATCCAGTGGTCTGAAAGTGCGCATTTTCTGGGATTTGACGTAGATGATAAAGGGTTTTTGTTATATACTAAGACAAGTAATTATGTTGGCAAGTTATTTTCCGGTTCGTCCGGATAGTATAGAGGATAAGGAAGACTGTGGAGGGTGCTTTGGAGAGAATCGTAATTCAAGGTGGAAAAAGACTTAACGGAAAGATTAGCATTGATGGAGCGAAGAATGCAGTGCTCCCGATCATCGCTGCTACCATATTGGCGAAAGGTAGCTCGCAGATTCATGAGGTCCCCTACCTGGCGGACGTGAATACCATCTGCAGCATGCTATCATCCATCGGTGCAGTGGTGGAGAGAAGAAATAAGCAGTTGATCATTAATACCAATTTGGTGAACACTACGGAAGCGACCAGCGAGAACGCCGGCGAGATGAGAGCCAGTTTTCTCTTGATGGGGCCGCTTCTTGCACGTTATGGCAAAGCCAAGATGCTTCTGCCCGGCGGTTGCGCCATCGGTTCCAGACCAGTGGATCTGCACCTAAAGGGATTTGCGGCCTTGGGTGCTGAAATCGTAATGGAGCACGGATCCATCGCGGCCCACGCCGAGAAGTTGGTGGGCGCGCGTATTTATTTGGACTTTCCCAGTGTAGGAGCGACCGAGAATCTGATGATGGCCGCCAGCATGGCTGAGGGGCAGACCATACTGGAGAACGTGGCGGAAGAGCCGGAGATTGTTGATCTGGCCAACTTCCTGAACAATATGGGTGCCAGAGTGTCAGGCGCCGGTACCAACCTCATCAAGGTGACGGGGGTACCAGAACTGAAGGGGTGCAACCATGTGGTCATTCCGGACCGCATCGAGGCCGGTACCTATATGGCGGCAGCTGCGGCGGCCGGTGGAGAGGTGCTGATCGAGAATGTCATCATCGACCACCTGAAACCGGTAGTGGCCAAACTGCGTGAAGCTGGTGTGGTGGTAGAAGAGGAAGCAGACGGCATACGCATCAAGTCGGACGGCATTCTACAACCGGTGGATATCAAGACCATGCCCTATCCCGGTTTTCCGACGGATATGCAGGCCCAGATGATGGCCCTGCTGATGAGGGCTGAAGGCACCAGTGTCATATCTGAAACGGTGTTCGAGAACCGATTCATGCATGTGGATGAGCTGAAGAAGATGGGGGCCAACATTTCGACCGAAGGCCATACAGCTGTGGTCCAACAGGTGGAACGGATCACGGGGGCGGTAGTCAAGGCAACAGACTTAAGAGCCGGTGCTGCACTGGTCATTGCGGGACTGATGGCTGAAGGGGTTACGGAAATCAAGGAAATCAAGCATATCAAGCGGGGCTATGACGGCCTGGTGGAAAAGCTGAGCAGTGTGGGTGCTGACATCCGTATTGTTGAAAGAGACGACGAATCCGGCGCGGAACGCATAGCCTAAGGAGGAACGACATGCTCTTTAATTTCGGACAGAACATTGGAGTCGACCTGGGGACAGCGACGGTGCTGGTATATATCAAGGACAAAGGCATCGTGTTGCAGGAACCGTCGGTAGTAGCAATAGATAAAAGAACCAATGAAATCGTGGCGATCGGCAAAGAAGCGAGAAGGATGCTGGGCCGGACGCCGGAGAACATCGTAACCATACGTCCGCTGCGCGAAGGCGTGATAGCGGATTTCGATACGACGGAGCGTATGCTCCGCCATTTTATCCAAAAGGCCTGTGGCCGGAGACGATTCTTCAAGCACAAAATCATGGTTTGCATCCCTTCCGGGGTGACGAGCGTTGAGGAACGTGCAGTCAAGGAAGCGGCTCTGCAGGCAGGAGCCAGGGAAGCATATCTAATTGAGGAACCGCTGGCGGCAGCCATCGGGGCTGGTATCGACATTACCAAACCGGAAGGCAACATGGTGGTCGACATCGGTGGTGGTACTACAGATATTGCAGTACTTTCCATGGGTGGAACGGTCTATTCGACCTCGCTTCGGATCGGCGGCGACCGTTTCGACGAGGCTGTCGTGCGCTACATGCGGCGCGAGCACAATCTGCTGATCGGTGAAAGCACGGCCGAAGCGCTGAAGATTGCTGTGGGCTCGGCGTACATGCCGACAGATGAGGAAGTCACCGTGGCCGAAGTACGTGGCCGGGATCTGGTAACGGGCTTGCCCAAGATCATCGAAGTGGATTCTCAGATGATCTATTCAGCCCTTCAGGACTCGGTACAGTCCATCATCGCAGCCGTGAAAGAGGTTTTCGAGAAGACGCCACCGGAGCTGGTAGCTGACATCCTGGATAAGAGCATCATCATGACTGGCGGCGGATCGCTGCTGCGCGGTCTGGATGTGCGACTGACTCAGGAGATGAACGTACCTTTCTTTGTGGCCGAAGATACCATCAGCTGTGTGGCCATCGGAACGGGCAAAGCACTCACCATGGTGGATACCTTCGGAGCGGATAGTAAAGCCAGACGTGTATTTTAATTAGAATTATAGTGTTTATATTGTTATAGAAGAAAATATGAAAATATTTGAGGGAGATGGGAACTTTTTCCATCTCCTGTCGTCAGATTGGGGTAGTGTGAAAAACGCTAGTTGCAGTACGGGGTGAAAGGATAGTTATGAAGGTAAGAAAAGGAAATAGAGTGTATGGGATTGCGGCCCTGATTGTGGCGGCGACCATCTTGATCGTGGGTAT
>DAOUPV010000015.1 GCA_030625965.1 Clostridia bacterium | reverse complement strand
CTTCGTGGAACACAATGCTCTGCAGTGCGGTTTCTGTATTCCAGGACTGGTGCTGTCTGGCAAGAACGTTCTGGACAAGTATCCTGAGGCCGATCGCGAGAGAATCGTGGAAGCCATTTCGGGTAACCTGTGCCGTTGCACTGGTTACAAGCAGGTTGTCGACGCCATTGAAGATGCCAAGGACAAGCTGGAAGATTAAGAAGCATTTAGTACATACTGAACATAGATTAGAAAATTATTTTGGAGGTAGTTATGCAAAGTATCAGAAACATTAGATGGATGAAGGATTTGCCCGAGGATTTTAAAGGCGCGGACATTACTACAGAGCTCTGTGGTGTGAAGATGCAGTCACCCTTGATTCTTTCTTCCGGCCCTCTTTCCTTCGCAGCTGAAGGTATGATCCGCGCACACGAATGCGGCGCTGGTGCGGTGGTTACCAAGACCATCCGTAAGCAAAGAGCCGTAAACGCGGTTCCTCATATCGCGATGCACGACAACGACTCGCTGATCAACTGTGAGGCATGGGCGGACTCCGATCCTGAAGTATGGTTCGAGAGAGAAATCCCCATGACCAAAGCGGCAGGCGCCGTGGTTATCGCATCTGTAGGTCACACCCTGCCGGAAGCCGAGGCCCTCGTAGCCAAAGCCGAAGCAGCCGGTGCTGACTTCATCGAGTTGGTTTCCTATACCGAACTCGACATGATTCCCATGCTCAAAGCTACGCTGGAGCGTGTGTCCATCCCCATCATCTGTAAATTGAGCGCCAACTGGGCGGATCCCGCCAGTTGCGCCAGAACCTGCCTGGAGCTGGGCGCATCCGCTATCGCGGCCATCGACTCCATCGGCCCGACCCTGAAAGTCGACATCTACAACAAGAGACCGGCTATGGGTTCCGCTGACGGTTACGGCTGGATGTCCGGTGGTGCCATAAGGCCCATCGCCATGAGAATCAACTCCGAGATCGCCAGAAACGCTATCGAAGACGGCATCGAAGACCTGAACCTCTACGGTATCGGTGGTGTGACCAATGCAGAAGACTTGGTTGAGTTTCTGATGGTTGGTTGTAAAGCAGTCGGTGTATGTTCCATCGCCATCATCAAAGGCATCGAGTTCTACACCAAGCTCTGCAAGGATCTTTCCGTACTGCTGAAGCAGTTGGGCTACAACTCCCTGACTGAGGCTGTAGGTGCTGCATTGCCTGCCTTCGAAACTCAGTTCGAGAACAAGCCCCACGTAGGCGAAAGAGAAGAAAACAAAGAATCTGACGTTAAATTCCAATTCAAATATGATGCCGACTACTCACCCTGCCAGGAAGCTTGCCCGGCTGGCGTGGACGTGGCTCTTTACATCGATCAGGTGCGTCGCGGTGACTACCTGGGCGCGTACAACACAGTAAGCCATGCCAATCCCTTGGTAGCCATCTGTGGCAGAGTATGTGACCACCCCTGTGAAGCGGCTTGCCGTCGTGGCTTCGTAGATGAGCCCATCAGCATCCGTCTTCTGAAAAGAGCGGCTGCCGATGAGACCTACATGTCTTGCGGTTCCGAACTGCCTATCCCTGAGTTGGCTGCATACAATGGCAAGGATATCGCCATCGTAGGTTCCGGCCCGGCTGGACTGTCTGCTGCTTACTACATGGCTAAAGCCGGCTATGGCGTGAAGATTTTCGAAGCGCTTCCTATCGCTGGTGGTATGCTGGCCGTAGGTATCCCCGACTACAGACTGCCTAAGGACATCATGAACCTGGAAATCGGGCGCATCGAGAGCATGGGCGTTGAGATCAGAACCGGTGTCAGAGTGGGAACCGACATCAGTATTGCGGAACTCAAAGAACAGTTTGACGGCGTAATCGTGGCCCTGGGCGCACACGGCGATCCGGATATCTCCATCGACGGACAGGAAAGCGGAAACGTTCTTTCCGGCGTATCCTTCTTGAGAGATGTGAACATGAACCTTGCCGGCTCCATGAAAGGCAAGAAAGTTGCCATTGTTGGTGGTGGTAACGTAGCTATCGACGCAGCCAGAAGTGCCCTGAGACTGTCTGTTGACGAAGTTACCGTGGTATACAGAAGAGACGAAGATGCGATGCCGGCTTACACCGAAGAGATCGCTCACGCTAAAGAAGAAGGCGTAGCCTACAAATTCCTGGCGGCTCCTTCCAAGATCGACGGCGACAAGCTGTACTACTCACCCATGAAGTTGGGCGCTGTAGACGGATCTGGTAGAAGAAGACCGGAAGCGACTGGCGATGCTGATGTGGCTATCGATGCTGACATCGTAATCCTGGCTACCGGACAGACCATCGTTGGTGATTTCATTCCGAACGTAATCGACATGAACAGTGGAAAATCCGTTGAAGCTGGCGTATATGTAGCCGGTGACTGCGCAACCGGTCCTAAATCGGTTATCGAAGCTGTAGCCGGCGGAAGAAGATCTGCTGAAGCCATCGACTTCGAATTGGGCGGCAGCGGAGACCTTCAAGGCGAGCTGGAATCCAAGCGTCTGCACTTCATCGACCTGAACGACGATGTACAAGGCAGAATGGACGAGTACTTCATCGACGTGGAAGACAGAGTTCCTGGATTCAACGAAGTGGAACTGGGTCTTCTGGAAGATGATGACAGAAAAGAAGCTGCCCGTTGCATGCACTGCGGATGTATCAACTGCATGCGTTGCGTTGAGGCTTGCTCCTACGACGCACGTCAGCTGGACTTCCCGATCATGACCGTAGACCGCGACCTGTGCAGAAACTGTGGAGTATGCATCTCCTCCTGCCCGACTGGCGCTCTGTCCGCTACCATCGTGGACAAGTTCAGCGAAACCGACAACACCCAGAACTACCTGGGACTCTTCAGCTAATATTAATAAATATACAAGTCTCTTTCGCAGCTAAAATCAAAAATATTTGGCAACAGCCGGATGAAAAGTCAGCCAGAGCTTATGCAAACTTGCTTATGGACCAATTAGAAGCCTGCTTTCCAAAAGCTATCTGGACTTTGGAAGAAGGGCTTGAGGATTCGATCAGATATTACAAGTTTCCAAGGACTTGATTCTCGCAGAATTTCCTCAACTAACGACTTAATAGAGAAATCCGAAGGCGCTCAAGTGTGGTTGGGAGTTTTCCCTCCACGGATTCCTATGTCCGGCTAGTTGCCAGTTACCTTATTGAGTACAGTTAAGACTGGTCCACTGGTTGATCCAATGTAAAAATTGAAATTCTTGAGATGACTACCACTCAACGACAACAAGCAGCTTAATTTCTACTATACCTAATTCAATTACTGATGAAATTGCACACTTAACTTGATACTAACGAGTAATTTTACACACAAATATGGACTTGACTGATGAATAGATGTTATAATACCGTGTTATTATATTTATAGCTGAAGTACAAAATGGAGAGGTGAGTTATCATAGAAGCTATCGGCAAAAGAATAAAGGAATTTCGTAAACGTAAGGGGTATAACCTTACAGAATTTGCAAAAGAATTAGGTTTATCAAAATCATATATGAGTCAAATTGAAAGTGGTAAATCAAATATCAATGTGGCGCTTTTAATGGATATTGCAAAAATACTTGACTTATCTTCGGTAGCCATTTTATTAGATGATGTCCACGATTTGCCGGTTGAAGTGATTCATAAAGAAGAAAAAAGATCATATATGAGAAATGAAGGAAATGTTACTATCGACATGCTTTTTTCTACTCCTGCCAAAGAACTTGAGGCAAGCATAATTCATTTGCCTGTTGGTAGTGATACTAAAAAGCCGGTATCTCATCGTGGTAATGAATTTTGTTATGTTATTAAAGGCAAAGTTGAACTTTCAATTGAAAATTGGGGTAACTATGTATTAGAAGTTGGCGATGTAGCATCTTATCAAGCCGAGCTCATGCATAAGTGGAGAAATATTGGTGATGAGGAATGCGAGGTACTTGTTGCATGTACTCCTGCAAGCTTCTAAATTAGTATATAGCAACAAATAATTTAAATATAAAAAGTGCTGAAATAAAATTCAGGATGTATTTTTGAGCCTTCCAAAAGTGGAAGGCTCATTTGTTATAGAAAGAAGACCACCTGCTATGCAGGTGGTCAGAGAGAAGACAAAGACGGTTTAAGCTGCAAATCTTAGCCTTCTTTGTCTTTTTTAGTTCAGTTTCAGAAGAATTTGCAAAAAGTCCTGAAGGTCAGTGCCATTGACTCGGGCAGTGATGCCCTTGTCTACCCGAGTATAAGGTGTAAGTTATTGCTTATTGTCGCTTAGTCTTATATAATATGCTTAAGTCAAGTATAAGACTCTAAAACACTGAAACTGAATATTGGGCGTTAGCGTGGGAAATGCTCCACACTGTAAAATATTCAAGCACCAAAAGTCAGCGGTGACTTAAAACACCTGTGGTGGATGGTAACAGTCTACCAGCCTAAGATGCTACATGCACTGTCTTAGAACGGGCTAATGGCATAGCCCTTAACTCAGGGTCACACTGGCATAACGGAAACGGACCTTGCCTTTCATCACCTGAGAATCCCCTGGATTTATCCATGGGGAGTGTCAAAAATCCATCATACCCTATGACGTTAGGTCAGGGTTAAGTAAAAAAATCCCGCTTCCAAAGAAACGGGATTAAAAAGATTCATTAATATTCTTCCAGGAGGAACAGGAACTGGTCACCATCCTCTATTTTCTGGTTATCCGCACCGTAAAGCCCATACTCCCCATTCACATAGATCGCCCAATATTCTGTACTGGGATCCGCTATTACTCCTGCCAGGCCGGTTATGAATCTGCCGAGCCCTGTCTCATCATAATCCATCAGCTCCTGATCCATTAGAAGATCGGCTAGGTTCTCCGCATTTGTCACTGTCTCAATTAATGATAGCTGCGCACCCTCCAAGTCCCTGATCTCAATGGTGACACTTTTGCCGGTTTGAGCCGGCGATTCCTTTGCGCAGCCTACAAGCAACATGACCACTAGGACACACAAAATAATTTTAGCTGGTTTTCTGAAATGTCTCATGTAAATTCGTCCTTCTTTCTAGTATTTTAACGAGAATGGCTCCAACGAGCATCCCGGATAGTACACCTCGCACAACGAAAAAGCTACCGGCCACCAAATAAGCCCAGATGGATACGTCCAATATTATTGAGGCCACGACTGCATCTACGAGGCTGAAGGTAAGAAAGGCCAAACCGGCTGCCAAACCATACGCTTTGGGTCTCAAGTGCAGGACCAGAATGATGGTCAGAGCGGCAGTCTCCCAATTCAGCACCAGTGTCCAGTACATACCTAGCCCGAATATGACATCGATCAGGCCATAGATGAACGTTCCAGCTAAGAGCACCCTACGACCGCAGAAAACGTAGCATACTACCATGAAAGCTGTTACGACCTGGAAATTATATACAGATAGAAAGTCACCCAAGGTAAACAAGGATGCAAATAAGGCCGCAAAGGCCACTTCTTTGGCTTTCATAATCTCACCTCTAAAACTCGTCGATGGCCAATATGATAATATCGCCATCTCCAAGTATCAATTCATCTGCACCTGCCGTGGCATAATCACCATTGTGGCTGATACTCCAGTATTCACGCATCTCATCGGCGACATAACCGTCCACGGAAACGATATAGCGACCGAAATCGCTCTCTACCAGTTGAGCAATCTGCATCTCATCGAGTAGTTCTCCCAAATACTCCACCTCTGTCGTTACCTCATATAGGTTCTCGTATCCATCGATCCCGTTCACTTCTATCACTATGCTCTTCTCATCCAATGAAGTCTGTTCTGCACATCCAGCAAAGACCGTAACCAGTAGTAGCAGAACTACCACCAATAATTCCGGTTTTTTTATCCTGTAATCTTTTTTCATGTCGTTTCTCCTAAAAAATAGGCTGCCTAAGGCAGCCCGAAGTCTAACCCTAGAGTAAATATTGGCGGCTTGCGTTTTCCGACTGTAACGGTAGCTAGGACTGTCTGGGAATCACACCCAATTTCCTGCAAGCACCTCATTAATTATCTATATTATACTCCAGGTATTGGTAATAAGATAGTTCTACCCGGTGGTTGAGCAAATGCCGTAAATAGCTTTTATCTGGCCTCCGCTTTGCGGTAGATGCGTTCCACTTCTTTTTTTGCCGTCATTCTGCTAAGGATATGGGCGATAATTATGATGCCGGGAATGTCCACCAACAGACGAGTCACCGCAAATCGTGCTCCCAAATTGGACAACTCAAACAGGAACATGGGTATCTTGGTGGTAGACCAGTCACCACCTACCTAAACACTACACTAAGTTTTAATCTGCCGAGAATCAATCCATAGTATTATTCAGTTTAACAATACAATATTTTCTTTCATGTCTTGAAATCAAATTTTATACATCCAAAAAGTGAAACGCTGAATCCCTTACATCCTGAAGGATTCAGATCTCATTTTTTTGAAATTGACTGACAGTCATTTGTTGCGGAAATAATATACATTTTGGAGATAGCCAGTCAGTTGAGTTCATTGAGACTATTAAAGATCACAATTCCACTAATGGCTTATTATAGGTTATTCTTCCTCGCTATTCCTAATTAAAATTCTATCATCACGGATTTTTTGACCTTTCTTTGTTAAACCCCATAATAGTAATGACTTTTCCTTCCTCCAACTTGGATTAATCAGCCCAATAGCACGAAATTGATTTAGAATTGTCTTCACAAATTGAGTATCACTGAAATAGTGATCGTACGAGGTTCCGGTCAGTTTTTCCAGTAAAATATTAGAAATACTCGTCTCTGGTATCATTACATCCATCATCTGTGTAGCTACAATCGTGAATATCATTTCTAGAGAAACTTCTTTATCAACATGAATACGCCCACCAGTATCCCGAAAATAGTTGTAACGAGCATTAACTGTAACATCTTCAAATGCAACATCATTCTGTTCGAGATACATCTGAATCTGTTCTTTTGCTGTTGCTAGTTCTTTTTCTAAAACCAATTTGTTCAATTGCATGTCCATTATCTTACGTCGTAATGATGCTTCATCATAATCCGTAGCTCTTTGCCATCCTAGTCGAGGAGTATTCGCCTTCGCAGAATTAATTGAATGAGATACGTATAATGCTAATTCACTGCTATCTTTCCAAACACTAGCCATTCTACTCTTCATTGCTTTTTCTCGAAAACATTTAAGTTTCTCAATATTGGTAGTTTCCTGTTCTTCTTTGTCAGAAGATAGGGTAACTTTCTCGTCGATAGCAAACACAAGAACTGGTATCTGTTTCTCTATAGCATAATCATACTCCATCTCAGTATAACTAAGTTTAGTATCTAGATTCACTGTGCCATATCTTTTCCCAATCACAAGCACGTAGTAATCACAAAGATCAATCACTTTTTTTATTACTTCGAACTGTTCATCATCAGTTGCAACGAAAGCTTCCATACCAGCTGGTATACAGTCAGCCACTAAAATGTTCTCAATAATTGCTCGACGCTCTTCGATTAAATCCATATACGTCGAACTGATAAAGACTTGATACTTCTTATCTGCCATATTATTCTCCCTATCAAATGTAAAATGAACATTAGATCTAATTTGTTGTATTGTTACCATCCTACACCATCCCTGCAAAATAAAAAAGCCCTTAAATGAGAAGGATTTCGTACTATTTGTAATTGCCAAAAATAAATTTTTACCTATCGATCATTTTCAACATAGCAATAAAGAGCCATTTTATTTTCTAGAATGGCTCTTATTGTAGATTTCTAAGATACTGAGAATTTATCCATAATTTTGGTGTAGTTTGGTACTGAGTAAATTTGCTCCGTGTCCAAGCTCCGATGAAAATAAGTACGTTACTGAATTTCACACCCTTCTTCATAAATACCGAGGCAACCGGGAAAGCCGCGTACAATGGACCAGTTGCTGCGGAACCCAGCAGTATGGCGATAAGCATACCTTTGACCCCGGATCCTTCGCCCATGAATCGCATCATGGTCTCCCGGGGAATCCAGACATCCAGAAGCCCCAGCAGAATGAATACCGGTGGGATGATCATGGCCATTTCCCTGAAGGTATAGCCGACTACGCCCACAGCCCTGCTGCCTATTTCCTGGTTGACTAGTGATATGACCAGCAAGATGGTTGCGGTCGCAAGGAAAAACCTGTACCTCTTGATTAGAACCATAGTCCACCACACACCTTTCCGATTATATAGGCCACCAACAGAGAGAAAAGAAAGGCCAGCAGGTTTCTGGCTATGCTCAGTCTCCGGCCGAAATATTCCAACTCAACTGGCAAGGTCACAACGCCCACCATCATCAAAGCGGAGACAAAGGCCCCAATTTTCATGTAGCCGGCCCCACCTTGAATGAGCATGGCAGCCGTAGGAAAAGCCACGATCCCAGGAATCAGGGTCACGGCGCCCACCACTGCCGAAAGAAGCACACCCAGCCATCCGGATTCCTGTCCGATGAGCCTGGATATGAATGCAGCGTCAAAGACGGCCATCAACAACCCTACCAGCACGATGATCCCCAGAAACTGGGGCAATATGTTCTTGAAAGCCTTCAGGGCTTTCTTAAGCGCTTTCCTGGTTTTCCCTCTATCGCGGGTATACGACAAGCCCAGTAGCAGGACTGTCGCCAGATATAAGGCTATATTGGTCATTGCTTTCCCCCTTCAAGAAACGGTTCATACATCATCCATGCCTGGTTGGAGAACAGGAATGATTCATCAATGCATTTCCCATCTTCGTAGGTCTGGCGATACAATTCATTTTCTCGGACATAGGCGAAGCCACCAGGGTACATTCGGTGATTCTTCTCCTTAATCCTGTATTGGAAAAGAGGTTGACGATGACTGTGGATCCCACCGCAAAGATTCCCCCCCTCTATCCAGAAGCGGAACTGGAAAGTCTCATTGGTCGTATTGTGAAACACCAGATCACGGTAGTTGTATACGCAGGTCGCTCCAGAGCCAAAGGGCAAGCTTCTTTTCTCGTCAGGAAACACATCAAAACTGTGTCGATAACGCTCACTCACTTTAAAGGGCGTATGCAGCACCATCCAGAATATAAGGTTGCTTAGCTGACATAGGCCTCCACCTGTACCAGACCGAAACTGTCCGCCCGACAAGACCATCCCATCCCGGTACCCCTTGCGTCTGCTCGGTTTCCCCAGAATTCGCCAAAAGGAAAATGTCTCCCCAGGCGCAAACAACAAGCCATCAAATTTCTTGATGGCCAGCCTGAGATTCACTTCCTTGTTTTCCTGTAGCCACATATCCACATTCTTCAGATTGCGGTATATGGGGGTTCGGTGACTGATCACCTCGTATGTTAGCTCTTCTTGCTGTCGCTTATTTGCTATACGCTCAGAAGACACCAGCCAGTTCAGCCTACGCATCAGACAATAGTATTGTCTCCCCATCAAGAGACGTACTGTACTTCTGGATTTCGGTCTTTGCATCATGAGTTTAGGGTGCAGAAATCCAGTATGAACTGCTCCAGCAGGATTCGGGGCTCCCCTTTACCGCTCTTGATATCCCAGTCTAGCTTCTGGGTCTTGAAGAAATATTCTTCCAAGATCGATTCATCGTACCTATCCACGAACGGTTCGGCTTTCTTCCAGACATAGGGATTCACTTTCATCCTCTTGGCAACGTCCTGCCTGAGAACACCACTGCGTTTCATTTGTTTCCCCTGCAGCAGGATGCGAAACTGTCTGGCAATCATGAAGTTTATCTTCACCACCGGTTCCTTCATTTTCAGCAGATTGTCCAGTTTGTTCAGACAGGCTACCCCCTGTCTAGCGCACAGCGAATCGATGAAATCGAAAATGCCTGCCTCGGCTGTAGCCGATGAAAGCGCTTCGACTGTGGCTAAAGAAATATCCTTTTCCTTGCCTGCATACAGACAGATCTTCTCAATCTCATTATCCAAAAGAATCTGAGACTCACCTACCAGAGCCAGCAGCGCTTCCGCCGCTTTCGCATCCACGCGTTTACCCCTGTGTGCAAATCGCTTTTTGATCCATGCAGGCAGTTCCCATGATTTGACATTATCACAGGAAATAAGACTCCCTTTCTTTATGAACCACTTGAAGGATTTCTTCCTCTTGTCGATGCCATTTTCCCACACAACAATCACAGTGACGCCAGGTGTCGGATCTTCGACCCATTCCATCAGCAAATCTAGATCCTCACCCTTTTTCAACCAAGCAGGATTTTTCTGGATAATCACTTTGCCCGTTCCGAAAAGCGAAAGCATATTGGCGCTATCCACCAGATATTCCAGTGGCTCGCTATCACTCAGCTTCTCCACTTCCCGGTCTTCTCGGATGCATAGCATCAGCTCCCGCTCATTTTCCTTGCGTAGAAATCCATTTTCCCCGGCAATAACATACAGTGGTTTTTTTCCATTTTTGCTCAACCAGTCTTCTATTCGTTCCATCTCGTTACCTCGTCAGTATTCTTAGCTAAGTGTACCATAAACGCATCAGTTTTCTAAGGACAAAACGTTATGCCTATAACGGAATAATAATTCACCTACCTCATCCGTCCTGTAAATGGGTACAGCCCGCTTCCGCCAGTAGTCCATCACGTCCTTATGCGGGTGTCCATAGCGGTTGTTCTTCCCACAGGAAATGACAACCAGATCCACATTCAGCCGGTCATTGATCTCCACGTTCAAAGAATTTTTCGAACCATGATGCGGTATCTTGAAAAGATAGATTACATCCTCCTCCACTGGTGTCACTATATTCGCCAGCATGGACTGATCCACATCCCCCGTGAGTTGCAGATAAAGGTCCTCCAGTGTTATACCCAACACCAAAGACCCTTCATTCGATTCCAAACCCCTGCTACCCGCTTCCCGGTCAGGGGACTGCACCTCGATGACCAGATCGTCAACACGCCATGAGTCCCCCTTACTGTGGTAAGCGTACGGTATGCCCTTTTCCCGCACCAGTTCCATCAGCTCCTGTTCCTCCTCACCGAGCTCTTCCCTCGAAGCCAGGCTGAAGGCGATGCAATCTACCTTAACACTTTCCAGAACCTCCATAGCTCCCCCGATATGGTCATGATCTGGGTGCGTCAGGACCAATAGGTCTATCCTTTCAATTTTCTTGCTTCTAAGATACGGCAAAACGGCATATCGGCCGGCCATTTCTGTTCCAGTGTCCACCAGCATGTTGAAGTCCTGGTAACGGACCAGTGTACAGTCACCCTGACCCACATTGATGAAGACCATCTCCAGACCTCTGACCGGTACAGGCAACGCGAGAAAAATGACTAGTAACACAACAATCAGCCCGGTGTATACGCGTTCCTTGCGCCCGACTTGCTCATTCAGATTAGAGCCCAGCCATACCAATAGGACGAGACAAAAATAGTAAAATAACATTCGTGGAAAAGAGGTCACAGGGAAATGAAGAACGCTCTTATCCAGCAACCATGCCATAGCTTCTGAACGGTCGAAGAGATGTAACAGGAATAGCATAAACTGAAGTGCTGGCTTGCTGCCTACCAGGATAAGATCGGAAAGCGGACAGAAATCCAAGAGATAGGCACATATAGTGCTGGGTAAAAACAGGCCGAGGAAGAGTGAAAAGAAAGGCGTCAGAAAGATGCCGACCCAGGACACACCGCAAAACACCGTCTGGAAGGGTAGAGAAGCCAGCCAGGCGCCCATCCCAACACCCAGCACCTTGGCTCCCCATACCTTCTTGAACAAAGGATAAAGATAGGCCAGACCGAAGGCCGCTGCAAAAGACAGCTTGTAACCGAGATTGAAAATCAGGTAGGGGTTCCAAATCAGGAGTATTAAACCAGCTATAGCCAAAGATGTCGGAAATCGTTTTTCCCACTGCAGATTCTCCAGGAGTAGATACACAGAAAGGACCATGCATGCCCTAAGTGTGGATGCACTAGCTCCGGTTAAAAGACAGAAATAGGCCAGGCCCATGTTAATCAGCCCCGCCCTTATCCAGCCCCTGCAACCGATCAATGAACACAGGAGAAGCAGCAGGCAATAGTAAATGCCGACATGGAAGCCGGATACTGCAAACAAATGTCTGAGTCCCAAGCTGGTAATGAGCTCAAGCTCTTCCTCCTGGATATCTTCCGTGTCACCGAACACCATGCCCTCGACGAGTGCTGCGTCCACCCCCAAAACGGTCTCAAGCTTCTTATAGAAATGCTGCTTATGCTCTTCAATGCGGATGCTAATGTTCGACTTACGATACTGTAATCTTTCGTAGCTACTTTGGTTCAGATCTCCCTGTAGGAAGATACCTTTGCTGAAGCAATACGTCTTAAAATCCATCTGACCGGTCCCGCCGCCCGTATCCGGTAATTGGAGCATATCTCGTCTGACTGCTATCACTTGCCCTAAATCCATGAATTCCGGCAACTTGAGTAGCACTTTGAAATTGGAATCTAATCCCTCCGTCAGAAAGATACCCTGGTAATACACTTGGGCACCACCATAGCTATTCCTCACTTTCTGTTGCATCGGTTCTTTCAGAAAGAGTGACAGAACCTGTTCATCCGGCATCTCGATGTCACTCATCACATCCCGGTCATAGCGCAACGCGTATCCCCATGACGCGAGAGAAACTACCAGGCAGAGGATCAGGATAATAAAAGCGCTCCTGCTCTCATCCTCCATACAGACTTTCTCTAGGTTCTCGGAAAACCATATCACCTTGATGATCATCAAGAGCAGGGCCATTCCAAGAAGTAACAGATAGCCCTGCAAAAGCTCTATCTGTTCCAGCGCGCCGGAGGCACCGAACAAGGTGGACAAGAAAACGAACTCAAGAATCGACATTAGTAGATGCAGACGAGTCCTTTAAGCTCAGCCATTTTCCCTTCCCCAAAACCCTCGATTCGCAGGAGATCATCCAGCGCATAGAACAAACTCACTTCTTCTCTGTAGCGGATGATCTTTCTAGCCGTAACCTCGCCAATTCCCGGCAAGGTCTCCAGCTCGTGCTGGATAGCGGTGTTCAGATTGACCCGGCTATCGCTCTTTTCCTGCTCTCTAGATGGCACGAAAATCTTCTGGCCGTCGGTAACATGCATAGCCAGATTGAGCCCGTCTATATAGGCACTGTCCAGCGGTTCCGCCAACCTGATGGCATCATCCACACGGCTGTCTTCAGCCAGATAATAAACTCCAGGCGATTGCACTTCTCCACCCACATGTACGGCCAGAACCAGTTCCTCACTAGTGCCATCCTCTATGCTGATTCCCGCCTCCTCTATCCCCTCACCCTGAAAAACGATCTTCTGTTCGCTACTCTTTACCAGCTTCACCCCCATCGAACCGACTCCCAACAGGGTTACGCTGACTACGACCACTACGACTTTCTTCACTTTCCAATCCAACTGTGACAACATACGATTTTCTCCTTTTTGTCTTGGATTCTTGGAAGATGCAGTGACTCCTTTCCTATCATGCAACAATTCGTTCTTTTAACCCTTTGGCAACAAAAAGCGCCTCCCGTATGGGACAGCGCTTTCAACTTTCTACTCATTTGGAATAATCTTGTATCAAAATTTGGGTACTTCCGCTATTCGCGTAGTAACCTTTACAACCTAGGTGTACAAATGTACCAAGCTGCCCGTACATCCACATCAATAACCTCTACCTCTGAGAAACACTCCTTCATTTCAGAAACACAGCTTTTCATTTCTTCTTCTGCGTTTTTAATGAATCGGAAGTAATCCCCTCTTTCAAGCCATTCGATAAATGATGTCAAAATGGAGCGGCTTCGATTGTAATCATAAATGATAACCTTTGATTTTGACACTCTGCTCATTTCTGTGTACATCCGCTTTCTTTCATTCTTTTGCATACCATGGGCCACATAAGATGCAATTGATATGTCAAAAGATTTATCCTCAAAAGGTAGTCTCTCAAGAACATTTGCGTGAACAAAGTTGATCTTCTTGTTTTCCGGTTTATTCTTAGCAATATTGAGCATTTTCTCTGCCGGATCGATTCCTGTCACCGTCATCCCTTTTTCATTCAAAACTGAACACAATGCTCCCGTACCGCATCCGACATCAAGAATTTTCTCAAATAAAGTCAAGTCTAATTCTTTTTCAACACCCTCGATGACCTTAGCAAAATGTGTTTTCTGACTGTTATAGAACTTGCCATAGACGGGGGCTATCCAATTAAAAAGCCTGTTGCTGTTCTCTTCACCCAAAACTTCCCCCTTTCAAGCTTCACAGATTCATTTCAGCTCTTTGCTTTACAACAACTTTCTCTTGCTAAATGGCATAGTTATAAATCGTACCGTAGCCTTCGCATTGGTCAACCACGCAATCTGTTTATCGTTTTTGGTATTGGATAAAATCCTAGGCACCAGAAATGCCGCCACCGTTTCCGGCTTATCCGCCAAAACATTAAACATCTTCTTGAATCTTTCATTGCTCTCGATCGTAGCCACTTTTCCATCTGGTGATTTGGTAATAAAATCGGTCAGCATCATACCAGGGGACAACCTACCTGCGATAACGCCGGTTCCATCGAGCTCCTTTGCAAGCCCTTTCATGAAATAGGTAAGTGCACGTTTTGTTGTTCCGTACAGAATGGTTTTCACCTGTATCATATTGTTGGAACCCAAACCTTCCATGCTGTAGACTGCACCATGCTTTTGCGCTAGCATACCCTTTGCCGCAATCTGGGAGCCATAGATTATGCCGGTAATATTGGTAGCCACAATGTCGCTTACATATTTTTCTTCTGTATCGTAGGAAAACGCATGCGGCGCATTTTGACCAGCATTGTTGATCCATATGTCGATCTTGCCCCATTTCTGAACCGATGCATCCCACAGCTCCTGAAGTTCTGATTTTTCCTGCACGTTACAAGGAATATAGACATACTGGCTTTTGAATGCTACTACCTCATCTTTAGTAGACTGTGAAAGTTCTTCTCCCCTACCTGATAAAGTAACGTTGCAGCCTGACTCTAGAAATTCCTTTGCCATTGCCAAACCAATTCCTCTAGTGCTGCCAGTTATTACAATATTTTTCATCTACATTACCTCGCTTCGTTGAAAACATTATACAGTTTAATATTCATACTAGCAATCAAGTGGCAAGCAAGCAGACTGAACGAATGCTACCTCGAATAGGATAAATCCCTTAACTTAAAAAGCGCTATCCCTTTGAGGATAGCGCTTTGACTCAGTATCGTATTCTATTGATCACGCTTCACTTCTTTATATCATGTGAATGTCATCTCACCGATCAGAGTATCAATTCAGATGACCTACCTAGAAGCTTTTTCTGTGCAGAACTCTGCCGCCGTTGATATTCCGCACCCACTTCATCGCAATGAACTTACTGATGAACTTCTGAATAGTTGTCGATATTGTATTTGCTTTCTTATTCTTCTGGTGTTTCCAAAAATCTGTTTTTGCTTCCACCTTATATTCGTATTGTGTAAAAGTATCCTCTACTAATCGGAGATTAACTCCATGTACTATCATTTGACTTTTGAAGTTCGGACAATCATAAGCACTATATCACCAAACCCGACAAGAATTACTCTTTCAAACCAAAAATAGCCTTCATTTGAAGTCCCTTCTCAGTTATTTCTTTACCCTATTGTTCGTGTTCAAAAAGACGATGCCTATGGCTATGGCGATGAACTCGATAACCACGCCTACAACCGTTACTGTCTCCACTTGATCGGGATACAGCCAGGCTGCGCCCGCCATCATCATCCATATAAAGGCCAGTACAAAGATGAAATTCGATGTGTAATGGCATAGCTTATCTACATCATACTTAGCCTTCTCTTCCTTTGATGCCGTATTGTACCCTGATATCAACCAAGTCACCTGTTTCCATTTGATGAAGGCTCCGATCACAAACAACAAAGCCGCCACCAGTAAATATGTCCATTCTATCATTCGCTAAACCTCCTGTTTCCACTTGAGATACTCCATTATATCATGGGGTGTAATCTCGCTGGTCCTGAAGCATCGATAAAAAAAATGAGCGCATTAAGCGCTCATTTCTAATGTTTACTTGACTACTATGTTTATTAGTCTACCCTTGATATTGATGAATTTCTTGATTTCCTTACCTTCGATGTTAGTCTTCACCAGTCTGCGGTCAAGAACTAACGCTTTCAGTGCGTCCTCGTCAATATCCCGGGACACGACTACCTTATCTCTTAGCTTGCCGTTGACCTGAACCGGTATTTCCACCTCGTCCAGTACCATAGCCGCCTCATCAAAGGTAGGCCATGACTCGCTGTGTACCGAGCCTTTATGTCCCATCAGGTGCCAGATCTCTTCAGAGACGTGGGGAGTGAAGGGTGCCAGCATCAGAACCAACTGGGTCATAGAGTACACTAGCAGCTCTCTGTTTAACTCAGACTCTTCGGTCTTCTCTATATAGTGGTAGAGACCGTTCACCAGTTCCATCAGTGCACTGACCGCTGTGTTGAAGTTGAAGCGGCCGCCGGCATCTGAAGTAACCTTCTTGACGGTTCCATGCAATAACGCTCTGAGTTTCTTCTCCTCGGCCGTTGCAGCCATGTCCTTCGGCTGGATGGTCTTGAAGTCATCCTGCAATTGGTAAAAGAGACGCCATACGCGTTTCAGGAAGCGGTAGCATCCTTCTACGCCTTTTTCATTCCACTCCAGGTCACGCTCAGGAGGAGCGGCAAACAGAATGAACAGTCTGGCCGTATCTGCGCCATACTTTTCGATGATTTCTTCCGGACTGACTACGTTGCCTTTAGACTTGGACATCTTTGTTCCGTCTTTCAGCACCATGCCCTGTGTCAGAAGATTTTTGAAAGGCTCGCTCTCCTTGGTCCATCCCATATCGTAGAAAACCTTGTTGAAGAAACGGGCGTACATCAGGTGTAGTATCGCATGCTCCACACCGCCAATATACTGGTCCACATTCATCCAGTAATCGGATTTTTCCTTGTCCCAAGGTTTGTTCTGGTTTTTGGGATCGGTATAACGCAGAAAGTACCAAGAGGAATCCACAAAGGTGTCCATGGTATCAATCTCGCGCACAGCCTTGCCGCCGCATTTGGGGCAGGTCGTTTCCTTAAAGGTTTCCGACGTGGCTAATGGTGAATCGCCGCCTGTTTTGAACTCTACATCGGTTGGTAACAACACCGGCAGTGTGCTTTCGTCCACCGGTATGGTACCGCAGGTCGGGCAGGTGACGAATGGAATGGGGCAACCCCAATAACGCTGTCTGGAGATCAACCAGTCACGCAGACGGAAGTTGATCATAGACTGACCCAGTTTTTCCTCTTCCAGATAGGCGATGATATCACTTAACGCCTCATCGGACTTCATGCCGTTGAATTTACCGGAGTTGACCATATTGCCCACAGCCGGGAAACTCTCTTCCATGGTCGCGCCATCCATATTCTCGCCTTCTGGCTGGATGACTACCTTGACCTCTATATCATATTTTCTGGCGAACTCAAAGTCTCTCTGGTCGTGCGCAGGCACGGCCATGACAATGCCAGTACCATAATCCATCAGGACATAGTTGGCCAGATAGATGGGTACCTTCTCATCCGTCAAAGGATTAATGGCGTATGATCCAGTGAACACGCCCAATTTTTCAGTATCTGCCGCAACCCGGTCGATGGTACTCTGAAGGGATACCTTGCGTACGAAGGCCTGTACTTCTTCCCTCTTGTCCTCTGTGGTCAATTGCTGAACCATCGAATGTTCTGGAGCGATTACCATATAAGTCACACCGAACAGGGTGTCTGGTCTGGTAGTGAAGACCGGCATATCTAGGCCAGATTCACTATGGAAAACGACTTCAGCGCCTTCACTTCGTCCAATCCAGTTCCTCTGCATGGTTTTAACTTTTTCAGGCCATCCGGGTAAGAGATCCATATCATCTAGCAGACGGTCGGCGTAATCGGTTATCTTGAAGAACCACTGAGACAGCGCCTTCTTCTCCACCTCGGTCTCACAACGTTCACAAGCACCGTCAACGACTTGCTCGTTGGCAAGTACGGTCGCACAGCTAGGGCACCAGTTTACGGCTGCCTTTTTCTTATAGACCAATCCCTTTTTATAGAATTCAATGAAGATACGCTGCGTCTCCTTGTAGTAATCCGGAAGACAGGTGGCCACTTCCCGGTCCCAGTCATAGGCCAGTCCCAGGTTCTTCAGTTGCTCGCGCATATTATCAATATTGGCTATCGTCCATTTTGCAGGGTGGATACCCCGTTGGATGGCAGCATTCTCTGCCGGCAATCCGAATGAATCCCAACCCATGGGGTGAAGCACATTGTAACCGGCCATCTTCTTATAGCGGGCTACGACATCACCGATGGAATAGTTCCGCACATGACCCATATGCAGATTTCCGGAGGGATAGGGAAACATCTCCAGCACGTAGTATTTTTCTTTGCTTTCATCTTCAGTCGAAGTGTACTGGCCTTCGGATTCCCAAGTCGCCTGCCACTTGCTTTCAATTTCGTCAAAATTATAGCGTTCTTGCACTGTATTCACTCCGTTCTTTAATAATTTTTGCTAGGATATTTCAATTTTGGGGGCATCTTTCCAGAGCCGCTCCAAATCATAGTAATTACGTTGTTCCTGTGTAAATAGATGAATAATCACATCACCATAGTCAAGCAGAATCCACTCTCCACTGCGCTGACCTTCAATCTGCAGCGGTTCCATGCCCTCTTTGGTCATCGATTCTTCGATGTAACCCTGCAACGCCTTGTTCTGTCTTGTACTCTTGCCCGTAGCCACGATGTAATAATCGGCCAGCAGTGAAATGCCTTCCATATCCAGCAATACAATGTCTGTTGCCAACTTATCATCCAACAACGTAGCTATACTATTAGCCTTTACCTTTGATTCCAATGGGTCCTCCTAAATCAACAAAATCGTTCCAGCAAGCTACCGTATGCTTGTGCAGCTTCTTCTTCCTATCAATAACATGCAGTATGTTATGTTTCACACTTACATAGAAAGCCTGTTCTAAATCATTATAAGCCAATTTTCTTAAGCGTTCCACCCCCGGATATTCCCGGGTCGGTTCTATCATATCCGCCAGGTAGACAATCTTGGCCAGATCATCCATCCCCGCCTTGCCAGTGGTATGGCAGGCGATAGCTTCCAATACGCTTTCGTCTTTTACTCCAAATTCTTCTTCCAACGCCCTAGCGGCCACTGGACCATGTAGTAGTACCGGGTATTCCCGTTCCATGTCCTCCACATTCATCTGGTATCGTGCAGCCAGAGCCAGGAGGCTTTTCTTGCTTTCCTCCCGCAGGGCATCATGGTATATACCTGCCAGATAGGCCGCTTTGGGATTGAGTCCGTGCCGCTTGGCCAATTCTTCGGATATGTCAGCCACACCCTTCACATGTTCGTAGCGGAAGGACGTGAGTTTGTCCTGCATCAGCTTATCCAGGTCTCGACCCAGATTACTCATGATGATCACCTGCTCCGTAGAGCCCGTTCTCCAAGATATACCGTTCCACATTGGCCGGCAACAGGTAGCGGATGGTCTTTCCGGCCGCCGATTTTTCCCGGATGGCCGTCGAAGAAATCTGCAGGGCCGGCACCTGGGTCACGTGCACTTTGTTATGCAAGTAGCCAGGAAGATCTTCCATGAAATCTGACAGCTTTTCCCGGTCGGTACCCGGTCTGGCCGCCGCTACAAAGGTGCACAGCTCGGAGATGCGTTCCACATTCTTCCAGGAAAGAATCTCAATGATGGCGTCCGCGCCAGTAATGAAGAACAACTGGCAACCGTCCCCATACTCTTCGCGCAACCGCTCCAAGGTATCTACGGTATAGCTGTAACCCTGGCGTTCCACTTCCATGTCCGAGCACAGGAAATCAGGGTTGTCCCCGATCGCCAACTCGACCATCTCCATGCGCTGCTCAGCTGAGGTCACAGACTGGTCTTGCTTATGTGGTGGATCCCCGGTCGGAATAAAGAGAATCCGGTCCAACTTCATCGATTCACGCACGGTCTCGGCTAGCACCAGGTGTCCGAAATGTATCGGATCGAAGGTACCGCCCATAATGCCGATGCGCTGTAGGTTTCCTTTGTTCATGGCTATCCCCGTATCTGTCCGCTCCCGTAAATGACATATTTATAGGTAGTCAGTTCTTCCAGACCCATTGGTCCTCTGGCATGCAGCTTTTGAGTGCTGATACCGATTTCGGCACCGAATCCGAACATTTCTCCATCCGTGAAACGAGTACTGGCATTAACATAGACCGCGGCTGAGTCGACTCCTGCCAGAAATTTCCTGGCCTGGTCGTACGACTTTGTTATGATCACATCGGAATGATGTGTTCCGTATTCCGCGATATGGTCCATGGCCTCGTCGATATCCCTGACCACTTTCCCAGTTATGATGTAGTCTAGGTATTCCGTGCTATAATCCTCTTCCGTAGCCGCTTCACTCTTAGTCAGGAACTTGCTTGATTCCTCACAGGCCCGGATCAAGACGTTCTTTTCCTTAAAGACCTCTTCCAGCATAGGATAGAACCGTTCAGCAACATCCTGATGGACCAGTACGGTCTCGAGCGCATTACAGACGCTAGGACGCTGCGACTTGCCGTTGTTGACGATATCAACAGCCATCTGCAGATCTGCCTCTGCATCCACGTAGGCATGACAGACGCCTGTACCTGTTTCAATGACCGGTACCGTCGAATTATTTACTACACTCTGGATCAGACCAGCACCCCCTCGGGGAATCAGGACATCCAGATATTGGTTCATGGTAAAGAGAATATTTACTGCTTCGCGGTCCGTGGTCTGAATCAGCTGGATACAACCTTCGGGCAATCCCGCTTTCACTGCCGCTTCAGCGATTACATTACTAAGAATAATATTAGAGTGGAATGCTGTGGAGCCACCTCTTAAGATAACTGCGTTTCCCGTCTTGATGCAGATACCGGCCGCATCGACAGTCACATTGGGCCTAGCTTCATAAATCATGCCGACCGTTCCCAGTGGTACTCGAACCTTGCCGACTTCCAAACCGTTGGGTCTTTTGAACATCACCTCAGTCTTACCGACTGGATCTGCCAAAGCCACCAATTTCCTTAGTCCCTCGGCCATCGCTTCTACGCGCTGATCGTTCAACATCAGACGATCTGCCATCGCTTTGCTGAGTCCGTTCTTCTCTCCCTCTACCAGATCCTTCTTGTTTTCATCAATGATGCTATCCTTATTGGCAATCAATGCTTCCGCCATTGCCAGCAGTGCCTGATCCTTTTCGGTGACTGAGAGCCCTGCCAGGATTCGTGCCGCACGTTTCGCCAGTTTCCCTTGTGCGTAGATTTCCTCTTTCAGCATAGTTATCCTCCTAGTTCAACGACAGGTTGTCACGATGCACCACTGCATCATAATCCTTGTCGCCTAATATATTCTTGATTTCATAAGTACGCTTGCCTCTGATCTTCTCCAAATCATCGGAAGAATAGTTGACGATGCCTTTGGCAAATTCATTGCCCAGGTGATTTTTAAGCGATACCACGCTACCTACATCGAATCTGCCGGATATGTCCGTAATCCCGATCGACAGGAGGCTCTTGCCTGATTTGGCGATAGCGTGAAAGGCACCTTCGTCTACGAAGATGCTCCCTTTGGCCTTGGCGCTCCAAGCCAACCAACATTTGCGGTTTTTGACCTTCAGATTACTGCTTCTGAAAAAGGTGCCGCATTCCTCACCGTCCAAGATACGCTTGATCACCCCTGTATTCTCACCATTGGCGATGACCATGGGGATGCCTGCCAACGTTGCGATTTTGGCCGCATTGATCTTTGTCTGCATTCCGCCGCTGGCGAATTCAGAACCCGTCCCGTCTGCCAATGAAAAGATGTCTTCATCGATCTCATTCACTTCCTTGATCAGGGTCGCTTCCGGATTCTTCTTGGGATTGTCCGTATAGAGTCCCTCGATGTCCGACAGCAGAATCAGTAAGTCCGCGTCAATCAATGTCGCGACCAGTGCCGCCAATGTATCGTTGTCTCCGAACTTGATCTCGTCCACCGTGACCGTATCATTCTCATTGATGATGGGAATGGCCCCGTACTGCAGGAGCGCGAATAGGGTATTCCGGGCATTCAGATGCCGTCCCCGGTCCGCCAGATCCTCTTTGGTGAGCAGGATCTGCCCCACGGTCTTGCCGTATTCCGCGAAGAATTTCTCATACATGTGCAATAATGCACCCTGTCCGATGGCCGCCATTGCCTGTTTTTCAGGCATGGTGGACGGTTTCTTGCCGCCGACTTTACCGATACCGGCACCCACGGCGCCTGAAGTCACAAGGATCACTTCCAAACCGCGGTTTTTCAAATCCGCCAGTTCACGAACCAGTGACTCCAGTCGAAACAAGTTCATCTCACCCGTCGGATGGGTCAACGTCGAGGTCCCCACCTTGACTACCACACGTTCTACGCTTTGACATTGCTTGCTTCTAGTCATCTCACACCTCTTATGGTAAGTCGTATTGCTTCTTCTCTTTGTTCTCCAGATAAAGCAGGAAGTTTCTGCCTGCGACTCCGGCCAGTTGACTGTTAGTCGCGTCAGCCAGCTCGGCGGCCGCCTCTTTCACTTCTCCGAAATAGTTCTTCTGTATGCGCACCTTGACCAGTTCACCAGCTGTGATCTGACGGTTGCATTCACTAATTACCTGCTCTGTAAGGCCTTCCTTGCCGATAGAAACAGTTGGTTTCATCAGACTGCCTTGCGAGCGTAGAAATCTCTTTTGTTTTCCTGTTAACATATTGCCTCCCTATTCAACGAAATCGAATTCCATATCCATGATACGCACCGTATCTCCAGGCTTGATGCCCTTTTTCTTCAGTGCCTTGATCACGCCCATTGCGACAAGAATCTTATGGAAATGCATCAGGGCCTCGTCACTGTCCATACGGTTCATGATGAACTTCTTGGTCAGCTCCTTGCCTTCCACTACATAAGTGCCTGCGCTATCACGGTGAATCTGGAATTTTTCCTCTTCCAGAGCGATGGTCACCTTGTAGTCGGTGATTTCATGGATAATCGGTTCCTCAATCTCATCCAGCAGATCCGCCAAACGATGACACAATGCTTTGGTGCCCTGTTTGGTCACTGCGGATATGGGGAATACCTCCACTTCTTTCGGAAGTTTCGCCTTGAATTCTTCCAGTCTCTCCTCAGCACCAGACAGGTCCATCTTGCTGGCTACCACTACGTGGTATTTGCCCAGGAAATTTTCACTATATTTACTCAGTTCCTCATTGATCTGCACCCATTCCTCGTAAGGATCACGATCCAGTCCCTCTACCTCGGTACCTACGTCCACCACGTGCACGATCAGTCTGGTACGCTCCAGGTGTTTCAGGAAATCGTGGCCAAGCCCTGCTCCCAAATGAGCACCCTGGATGAGTCCTGGGATATCCGCCATTATAAAGCTCTGCTCTCCCAGATCCACTACACCCAGATTTGGTGTCAGTGTTGTAAACGGATAATCCGCGATCTTAGGTTTTGCTCCGGATATCGAAGAAATCAGGGTTGACTTGCCCGCATTGGGATAACCAGCCAGCCCGACATCGGCCAGCAGCTTAAGCTCCAGCACGATCCACTTCTCTACTCCGGGTTCACCGTTCTCCACAACTCTAGGCGCCTTGTCCTTGTTGGTCATGAATCGGGCATTGCCTCGACCGCCACGGCCACCTTTGGCCACCAGTAGTCTCTGACCATGTTGGATCAAGTCGGCTAGTATAGCTCCGCTCTCTTCTTCCTTCACCAAAGTACCTGGTGGCACCTTGACAACGATGGGTTCTGCATTCTTGCCGTGCTTATTGGATCCCTTGCCATGCACACCGCGCACAGATTTGATATGGCGCTTGTACTTAAAGTCCACAAGGGTTCTCAGCGACTCATCCACTTCTAGGTAGATGCTACCGCCGTCACCGCCGTCTCCACCGTTGGGACCGCCCATATCTACATATTTTTCACGACGGAAAGAGATGCAGCCATCGCCGCCATTCCCCGCCTTGACATTAATTTTCACTCGATCAAAAAACATGGTATCACTCCCTGACATCAAATCATATTATACCCTATTTTCAGGATTCAATCCCGAAAATCAAAAAAAATCCCCTGAAAACAGGGGATTTATTGGTTACGCTTCTACGGCATATACACTTGCTTGCTTTCTTGTTTTGCCTTTTCTCTCGAACCTTAAAGTTCCATCGATCAATGCAAACAAAGTGTCATCACGGCCGATTCCAACATTGTTACCAGGATGAATCTTAGTTCCTCGCTGGCGTGTAATAATGTTTCCGGCTTTCACGACCATGCCGTCGTGTTTTTTAAGTCCCAGACGTTTCGATTCAGAATCTCTTCCGTTCCTTGAACTACCCTGTCCCTTTTTGTGGGCAAATAGTTGAAGATCTATTCTAATCATCACAGTCCACCTCCTCTTCGTGGATTCTTACATAGTCGGGATAATCAGCTCTAAGCATCTTTACCCCTAACTCAAATGTTTTGACAATCGTAAAGGCTTTTTCATCTTGCGCTTCCGTCATTCTGCCAGGCAAAATGACTTCTGACCAGCCGCTAGGATCGACTTGGTAGTCAAACCCATCTTCCAGGAAATATTCCAAACCGTTGAGCATACCACCAAGCAAGGCGGATACTCCGGCACAGACAATATCTTTCCCCTCATCGTCATAACCGGCATGACCGGATACACGAACTAGTCTGTAGCGCTCGTTTTTTCTTTCAAAAACAATATGAATCATTAGGCCTCAATTTTTTCTACTACTACTTCAGTGTAAGGCTGACGATGGCCTTGTCTCTTACGATAGCCAGTCTTCGGCTTGTACTTGAAGATTTTAACTTTAACACCTTTGCCATGGCTAGTTACTTTCAAAGTAACTTTTGCGCCTTCAACAACTGGTTTGCCGACCTTCACATCACTGCCTTCAGCAATCATGAGAACCTGCTCTGCCTCGACAACACTGTCGACTTCGGCATCGATTTTTTCCATTCTCACTACATCGCCTTCGGAAACCTTGAACTGCTTTCCGCCATTTTGAATTACTGCGTACATTCTTTTACCTCCTCGTCTCAGACTCCCTGTAAAGGTACTCTTTCAGAGTTTCTACCTGTTCCATGGGGTTACAAACGGTTTATCCGTCATAGCATAATAGCATATCATTACATACGATGTCAATCTTGTCCGCCTATTTTTCTCCATCTACATGAAATTCATCATACGGCAGCGATTCATCCCGCTTTATGACGATTTCCTTGTCATGCCTAAACTCCAATGTATCGAAATATCCGGCCTCGTGATGCATCAGATAATCGTATACCGCCGGGCTTACCCGAATGTAGATCGTTTTGCCACTCAAGATGCTGGCAACCTCCACCACACGGTAGGCAATCAGTCTCAGAATGTTCTCCTCGGAGAGCACTTTCCCTTTACCCTGGCACATGGGACAGGTCTTCTCCAACAGGGTGGACAGCGAGCGTTTGGCCTTCTTGCGCGTCATCTCAACCAAACCCAACTTGGTTATACCCATGACTTGGACCTTCATGGAATCCTTGGCGGTTTCCTCCTCGAGTAGCTTGACCAGCTGGAAGCGATGTTCATCCTTCTTCATATCAATGAAGTCTACGATGATGATGCCACCCATGTTGCGTAGTCTAATCTGTCTGGCGACTTCCTTGGCTGCCAACAGGTTGGCTTTGTAGGCGGTCTCCTCCAGATTCTTCTTCCCGACATATTTACCGGTATTCACGTCTATGACCGTAAGGGCTTCGACCTTGTCGATAATCAGGTAACCTCCGTTATCCAGCCAGACCTTACGCTTCAATGCTTTACGCAGCATTTCCAGCACATCGAAGTCATGGAAAGTTCCAGGCTCCTTATAGAAGATCTTACCTCTGGCCTCCGGGATGAATTTCTCGATATAGTCCTTAAGCATATGGAAGGTCTCGTCGTGCATTACAGTGATCCGGTCCACATCCTGCTTGATTACGTCTCTGAAGACCCTGGTCGCGAAATCCACATCGCCACGCACAAGGCTCTTGGTGCCCTTCTTCTCACGGTAACCAGTCTGCATCTCCTCCCAGACGGAATTCAGCTTATTGTAATCCGCTATCAGCTTTTCTTCTTCAATGCCTTCAGCCACCGTACGGATGACGATACCCCTGCCATCATGCATCAGATTCTCAGCCAAGGCCTTAAGACGGTTCTTTTCAGACACATCAGTGATGCGCTTGGAGATGCCGACATAATTATTGTAGGGCATGACCACCAGATAGCGCCCCGGCAAGGTAATATCCAAGGTTACCCGTGCGCCCTTGTTATCAACCGGTGCCTTCTTGATCTGCACCATCAGCGACTGACCCCGCTTTATGTAGTCCTTGATGTTGATATTCTTGTCCTTCGCGCGCACCTCTGAAAGCAACGCCTTAGAGACCACATCCTCGATATAAAGATAAGCATTCTTTTCCAAGCCGATATCCACGAACGCCGCCTGCATGCCGGGTAAGACATTTTCCACCACGCCGGCATAGACGCTTCCCACAATGCTCCGGTCCTCGACCGGCTCGATAAACACTTCGACAAGACGGTCGTTTTCCACAACGGATATTAAGGTTTCTTTAGGTGTGCGATGTACCACTATACGCTTCATCTTTAACTCCTATACCAGAAACAAACGAGTTTTCTCGTCATCCTTAAGGCCATAGGTCATGGTCTTCTCGATACGCATGGTTAGAGACGGGGTACTCAGATAATCCATCAGTGCCTGGGCGACATGTTCCGGACGCACATTCCCGTTGCTGCCGGCCACCAGCTGCATCGTGAGATAAAGAAAGTCACCTTCCGCCCTAGCCTCAAGGCTCAGGATTCCCTCTCGGATCTCCTTTTCCTTGACCTTGTTCTTTCGCTTCGCCAACACCACGATGCTATCCTGTGCCAAGAATGAATTAACGGCCTCATCCAAATCCGCAGCCTTGCCATACGTTTCAGCCAAGCGCACTCTAACCTGGTAATCCGAATGGGACAGAAGAGCCATCAATGACTTGTGCTTTCCCTCCATCTGACGGATCGCACCGACCGAAAAACCCGACGGCAAGGTTTCATTGATTCGTTCCATAATCTGATCCGCATCCACTTCCAAGGTCAGTTCCATTTCTGCACATTCTGCCAAACTGGTCATACCCGTGGCGATGGCCGAGGAAAAATTAATTTTGGGTCTGGGATTGAATCCTTCAGTACAAGCAATAGGCAGTCCCGCACGCCTGATGGCCTGGGAGAACACCTTCATCAGCTCCAGATGGGAAACAAAGGCAACGGAATCCCTCTTGGCAAACTCCATCCTATATTTCATTTGGCACCTCCCCTTGCAGCATCATCTCGCAGTCCATATCCATGCAGATGCCGCAAGTGGTACAACCATCATCCCGGCAATCTGGCGTCAGGGCCTGGTCCTTCGCATTCATAAATTCTTCGTACAGATAGCTCTTGCGCACCCCGGTATCGATGAAATCCCATGGCAATATATCTTCTTCCGCAAATTCACGTTGGGCGAAATCTGCAGACGATAAGCCACATTCCTTGAAGGCCTCCTGCCACAGTTCGTAATTGAAGAACTCGTCCCAACCATCATAACGGCAGCCCTTCTCATGAGCAGCCACGATGACCTTGCTCAATCTCCGGTCTCCTCTGGCGAAAGCCGCCTCAATATGCGACACCTTAGCGTTATGGTAGTTGAACACCAGGTTCTTGGTCCGTACTTTATCCTTGATGAGCCATTGCTTCCGCTGCAACTCTTCCAGAGGGTCCTGACCGATCCACTGGAATGGGGTGAATGGTTTGGGTACGAAGCCGGATGCACTCAAGGTCACGCTGATCCTGCGCTTGGAGCCGATTTCAGCGGCCACCCGCTTGCCCAAATAGATTACCTTGTTGCCCAGATGCACGATGCCTTCCAGATCCTCATCTTGTTCCATAGGTAGTCCGATCATGAAGTAGAGCTTCAGTCGTTCCCATCCTGCCCGGAATGCATCTTCTGTTACCGTCATCAGGTCTTCTTCGCGAACACCCTTGTTGATGATGTCCCGCATCCTCTGCGTGCCGGCCTCAGGAGCGAAGGTAAGCCCCGTCTTGCGCACTGAAGCGATTTTCTTGGCCATACCCATAGAGAAGGTATCCACTCGAAGTGACGGCAAGCTGAGACCAACACCCGTTCCTAAACAGGTCTGCTGTAACTCATCCACCAGCTGACTCAATTGGGTATGGTCCGCCGTAGATAAGGACGTGAGTGAGATATCCTCATGTCCAGTACTTTTCATCAGGTCCTTCGCTTGTTTGAGCAGCAGTTCCTGGCTTCTCTCCCGAACTGGACGGTAAAGCACACCGGCCTGACAGAACCTACATCCATGTGTACAGCCCCGTAGCACCTCAAGCATGATCCTATCGTGGATGATATCCATATAGGGCACAATGGGCTTGTCGGGGAAAGTGGCCGTCTCCAAGTCCTTCAGAAGGCTTTTCTCCACCTTGGCCGGTGCCTCTGGGATGAGGGGGGTGAATTCTTCCACAGCACCCTTAGGGCTATAACTGGCAGCATAGAATCCTGGGACATAGATGCCGGGCAGCGCGCAGGCTTCCTTCAGGAAGGAAACTCGGTCCTTGCCGTCCTCCATAGACTTGGCGTACAGCGCGAACAGCTCCAATATGGTTTCCTCGGCATCCCCTATGAGGAATAGATCGAAGAAATCAGCTATCGGTTCCGGATTGAAGGCGCATGGTCCTCCACCAATCACGAGCGGATAGTCTCCACCCATACGATCTTCCCTATAAAAGGGAATGTGTGCCAGATCCAGCATGGACAGGATGTTGGTGTAGCTCATCTCGTACTGCAGCGTAAATCCCAGGAAATCGAATTCAGATAATTCGGTAAAGGATTCAAGCGTATACAAAGGGATGTCGGCTTCCTTCATCTTCTCCTGCATATCCACCCAAGGACAGAATACCCGTTCCATGCAGTAATCTGGTGCTCCATTGACTACCTTGTATAGTATCTGAGTACCCAGATGGCTCATGCCGACTTCATATACATCAGGAAATCCATAGGCGAATCGGACCGAGCATTTCTCATGGTCCTTGACAATACTATTCAGTTCTCCGCCTGTATAGCGGATTGGTTTTTCGACCAGCGGTAGAATGGTTTCTTCCAGCCAGTCCTTATTTATACGTTTTGACATATCTACTCCTTAAAAACGAATGGTTTTCTTGTGCAAATCAACCGAGATAATCAGACCAAGGGCTGCCATGTTGGACCACATCGAGGATCCTCCCGAACTCAGGATCGGAAACGGAATGCCTGTGATGGGCATGACACCCATGGCCATGCCGGCACTCTCCAGGATATGGAAGAACATCATGCCGACCACACCAGAGATGATGACGGCACCATATAGATCCAACGACTTACGGGCAATCATTAACGCTCTGTACATCAGAAACAGGAAAAATACCAGCACTAGGATACTACCGATGAAACCGAACTCCTCGCCGATGACGGCAAATACGAAATCTGTATGATGGTAAGGCAAAAAGTTACTTTGACTTTGGGTTCCCTGCAAGAATCCTTTGCCGTAAAGCCCTCCTGAACCGATGGCGATCAGGGATTGGATGATGTTGTAGCCAGCACCCAGGCCCCCCTTCCCATCGTTATATGGATCGAGAAATACGGTAAAGCGCATCAGCTGGTAGTCTTCCAGCGGCAACGGTAAACCCATCTGGTAATGCATGAACAACAGCAGTATCACCGATCCCAGACCTAAAACCAAAAGTCCGAACAGAATCTTGGGATTGGCCCCCGCCGCGAACAGCATGAAGAAGGTAATGGCGAAAAAAACCAACGATGTCCCCATATCCGGTTGCATCAGTACCAATCCCACTGGAATCGCCAAAAAGATGAAACACGGAATCAGTTGCCACAGGTTCTCCAAATGGTTCTTCCTCTTGTCCAGAAAATCTGCAAAAAGTACGATGAAGAGCACCTTGGCGAATTCCGCTGGCTGCAGGGTGAGCGGTCCCAATACGAACCAACTCCTGGCATTGTTACGCACACTTCCGATTCCCGGCACCAGAACCAGCACCAGCATCAGGAACATGCCCACATAGATCAGACGGCTGTAGTTGCGGTAATCGCGGTAATTGATCATCGCGATAACGGCAAAGAGCACCAACCCGGTACCAATTGAAAACAAATGCCTTTGGAAATAATAATACGGATCATTTGGCACGACTCCGTATGAGGCGGTGGCTTGTACGATGGCGCTACCAACCAGAATCAGGAACAAGGTTATCAAATAGGCATAATCCAGTTCTTTAAATTGCTTGTTATCTGTCATAGTTACTCCTCGACCAAGGGGCTGTTCAGGTCATTTGCCGCGTTGACATCTTTGTAATCCTCTTCACCGAAATATTCGGCGAATACAGATCGTGCAATGACACCAGCCGAACTACCGCCATGGCGCCCATACTCTACGATGCCGGCAAATGCTACCTGGGGATTATCATACGGTGCGAATGCCACAAATAAACCATGGAACTCAGTACTCTTATCGTCACCAGCTCGTCCAGTCTGTGCGGTTCCGGTTTTGGCAGCCACCTCAATGGGGAAATCATAGTAAAGATAGTAAGATGTTCCACCAGGTTCGGTTACCTCTTTCATCCCTCTGCGGGTAAGTGCCATTGTCTCCTCAGAGACAGTGACTTCCTGCAGTATTTCTGGCTCTGACTGCCAGACCAGCTCTCCTTGTGGTGATTCGATGCGTTCCACAAGATAAGGCCGGTAGCGGGTTCCGCCGTTGGCCAGAGTAGCCGTGTAATTGGCCAGCTGCAGCATGGTATAGTTATTCATTCCTTGACCAATGGAAGTATTATAGGTATCGTAGGCCTGCCAAGTCTTCTCAAAAGCGAAAATACCGTTCGCCCACTTCTCACTAGCTTCCCGTTCCTTTTCAGCCTTCTCGATCAACGTTTCCTTTTCTTCCTGCGTAATTTCCTGTTGATTGATGTCTTCCACTTTTTCTTCGTACTGTCTTTTGTAGCGGTTGAGTCGCATATTCAGATAGGATTCCTGAAGATCGAACTTATTCTCCGGATTGGCTTGGAAACCATCACTGACAGAAGGCAGATCCGTGAGTCCCGGATCCACACCCAGACCGAATTCCGTTGCCAGTCCCGCGATGTTGTCAATACCCGCTATCTGTCCGGCGAACTGCATGTAGCTGTTGCAGGACTGAGCGATGGCTTCAAAATAGTTGGTTTGTCCATGCACATTCCAGCAGGCGATATGAGGCTTTTCCCAATAAGCGCCTGTGCAATTGATGGCATAGTTGGGACTGTAGTTGCTGTTCTCCAGAAAAGCCATACCGGTCAGCATCTTGAACGTCGAACCGGGCGGGTAGGCCGAAGCCACCGCCTTATTGATTTCCGGCCGCATCTCGTTGCGGTAATAGTAGTCCACTTCCTCTTGCGTCAGTCCATCTACGAAATCTTCCGGGTTGAAGGTAGGTCTGCTGGCCATGGCTAAGATCTTACCTGTATCCACCTCGATCAGTACTCCAGCAGCAGAACCGGCCTTATCACTCTCATTCTCGTAGACGTCCAGGATGACTGCATCCATGGCGTCTTCCAAGGTTGTCTGAAGATTATGTTCTATGGTCAGTACCACTGTATCCCCAGGAATTGGGGCAATGCTGAAATCCATCTCCTGCAACGGTCTACTGGCCGCATCCACCTGGTATTTCTGGATTCCTTTGTTTCCTTTCAGACCATAGTAATCGTCTTCCGCGGGAAATATCTCATAAGTGCGTTCCACACCGGATTTACCTATCTTGTCGTTCATATCGTAAATCTCCGGATCCACATTCTCCATCTCGCTCTCGTTGATGGGTCCCGTATGGCCGATGATATGTCCTGCTAGCGTACCAAGCGGATAGGATCGTATGGGTACTGTCTTAATGACCACGCCCGGTAGCGCCTCCCGACGCTCGGACAGTTCGGAGATCATCTCCATCGCTTCCAACCCCCAGGGCAGACTGGCAATTTCTGTCGCCTCGAATTTCCTGGCGTTGCCGGTCACCATCTCCCTGATATCCTCTTCGGAGTAGCCATATTTTTCCATGCAACCCGCCAGATTGACGATGGCTTTTTCCCGCTCTTCCTTATCTGCAATATAGGCAAGCGTAACTACATAGGATGGTTTGCTCGTGGCATATACGTAGCCGTCAGCACCGACGATATCTCCACGCGTAGCCTCTACTTCAACAAAACGCAGGGTGTTTCTTTCCGCTCGGTCGGTAAACATCGCATTGGTTTGAATCTGCAGGTAAAAAAGCCTGACGCCAAGTAGCATGAATATCGCTACGATGGCCGCCAGGATTACTCGCGTTCGGTTAACCATATTTTTTGTTGTTTCTTTATTCATCTATAGTCTCCCGGTTATAGTCTCTTGGTTTTTTTCAGTGTTCCCTTGATTAAAAGGAAATAGAACATTGGGAACATTACGATGGTCAGCAATCCGTTGTAGAATGCGGAAGTCAAGAGCGTCCTCAGATAGTCCAGTCCCAGAATATTGGCATTACCCAGCAATATCATCAACGCACCGTAGAACAGATGGTTCACAATGGTAAAAACCCAAACCATGGAAACTGCAATGACCACGTTTTCCTTTACGATTTCCCGTTCCACTTGTCCACTAAGAAAGCCAACCAACGCCTTTACAAGTGCGTTGCTGCCTATAAAACGTCCTATGAAAAGATCTTCTAGCAAGCCCACAAAGAAGCCCTTGGACAGCGCTTCCTGTTTACCCTGCATCAATCCAACCAGAACCACACCTACCAATAGCAGATCGGGTTTGGCGCCGAAGATGGTAAAATGCACTAGCACACTGGACTCTAGCAACAGACTGGTATAAATGATTACTAACCAGATCAGCCACTCTCTGATTCTCAAGGCGACACCCCGCCTTCAAGCTTGACGACTAGTACTTCCTCCAACCGGTCCAAATCTTCAAACGGTGTAACGATAGCACTCTTCAGTAATCCATCCTCGTTATAATCAATGGAACTTATATAGCCTATCTTAATTTCTTTTGGTATCAATCCACCCAGTCCCGAGGTTACAACTGTCTGATTCAAGTCAACAGGCGCGTCATGAGGCAGATAGATCAATTGCAGCAAGCCAGATCCGTCACCGATACCTTCAATGACACCAGGGAAACGGGTCTGTTCCGTCATGGCGGCGACTGAGCCCAACCTGTTATTAAGTAGACGCACTTCAGCCGTGTGAGGGCTCACTTGGTATATCTTCCCGACCAATCCATTATAGGTCATGACGCCATCATATAGTGACACGCCATCATCCTCACCCATGTTGATGGTCATGGTATCATCCCAGGATTTAATTCCCCGGGCAATCACGTCAGCCGCGATTACTTGCCATTCAGAGGTTTCCCTCATATTCAGCAGCTTTCGCAGGCGGATGTTCTCGAAATAGTATTCCCGTTCCAGATCCGTCTCGACTTCCATCTGGGCGATCTGGCTCTTCAGCAGCTCGTTCTCCCTGGCTACCGCCGGGTGATTGCTCACACCTTCTGCGAACAGGATCAGGTTTTCTGTAGCCTGCATCAGGCTCTGTTGCATAGGTCTGAAACCTTCCGCCAGGATTCTCTCTACCTGGGTGATCTCACGGTCTTTCGAGGAGAGTCGGACGGTCACGATGCATGCGACCAGAAGAAAGAATATGATAATCTTATTTCTATTTTCCATAATCTATCCCCTTTGATCAGCTGTTTACGTTGCTTAGAATTCTCCTCCATTTTTCCAGGTTTTCTACCACGACACCTGTACCTTCGGCCACTGCGGTAAGAGGCTCTTCAGCTACATATACCGGCATGTGGGTTTCATCTCGGACCAGTTTATCCAATCCATAAAGCAACGACCCACCACCTGCCAGTACAATACCCTTATCCATGATATCCGAGGAAAGCTCGGGTGGGGTATGTTCCAGGCAGTAGCGAATGCCTTCCAGGATACGACCTACCGGCTCTTTCATGGCCTCGCAGATCTCATCCCCGGTCAATTCAATATTCTTGGGCAGACCTTCCACAAGGTCCCGACCTCTGATGGAGCATTTGAGATTTCTTCGCTTTTGATCTTCTGCAGAATCGGAAAAATATGCGCTACCGTATTTCATCTTGAGATCCTCAGCAGTTCTCTCACCCACCAACAGGTTGTATTTGCGTTTCAGGTAACTGACGATATGGGCATCCATCTCGTCTCCGCCGACGCGGATAGAGCGGTCGGTCACAATGCCACCCAGAGATATGACTGCCACCTCTGTCGTACCACCACCGATATCCACAATCATGTTTCCAGTAGGTTCCCCTACCGGCATTCCTGAGCCGATGGCTGCAGCCATGGGTTCCGCCAAAAGCTGAACATCCTTGGCACCAGCCTGCAAGGCCGCATCCTTGACTGCGCGTTCCTCTACAGCAGTAATTCCTGTCGGTACGCCTACCACTACATTTGGCTTAATCAGCGTAAATCTGCTCTTGGATTTGTTAATGAAATAACGCAACATAGCCTGGGCAACGTCGAAGTCGGCGATGACTCCATCCTTCATCGGACGGATGGCCACGATGTTTTCCGGCGTACGGCCGATCATCTGTTTGGCTTCACTGCCTACTGCTAAAATTTCCTTGGTGTTCTTCTGTATGGCCACAACGGAAGGCTCCTGCATGATTACGCCTTCGCCTCTGATATATACTAATATATTCGCTGTTCCCAAATCTATTCCTAAGTCTTTCGCTTTAAACATTTATACCCCCATATAGTCTATTCATTGTCTTAATACATAATCACTTCATTCTATATTATATTCTAGCGAAAGGGAATAACAAGTAACAATTTTAGATGAGATCTTCCTCCCTGAAGCTCAGATATCCATCCCCGGCCACAATAATGTGGTCCAGCACCTCGATTCCCATGATTTGTCCCGCTTCCACGATCCGTTCAGTGATCAATAGGTCCTCCTGACTTGGCGTAGTATCACCGCTGGGATGGTTGTGGACCAGGATGATACCTGCCGCGGCATGTCGAATAGCCTGGCGGAACAGTTCCCTGGGATGGACACTTTACTGTTTTTTACAGTACATTTCTCTTCATCATTATTGTCAGAGTCATTGGGGTCAGAAATGCTCTCCATAAACTCATCTATATGAAGTTTAATCTTAATTTCAACTCTATCAACATATAGATCAACTCTGTCGATGATGGCTCTCAACATATCTCTTTTTTGTTCGATGTCAGCATTATCAAATACTTCACTCCAAACTGGAATAACAACCTGTAGTTGGTCAACATCTTGGATGTCAGCATTAGCAACTTGTAGGTTTTCTTTCAAAGCTTTATGTGCATCTTGAGCTGTCACCAAATCAGTTTTCTTCTTAGTCATTATGTCAGCTAACTGATCTCTACTAAATGGACTTTCACCTGTTAAGACCTTAAGTAGTTCTTCTTCAAGGTTCTTGATATCTTGGTAAATTTTCTCGCACTCTTTTGCTTTATTCTTTACTTGTCTTTCCAGCACCTTAGCTGTCTTTTTTTGTTGTCTAATAAAATCATCTTTAACATTATCAACACGCAAAGAGTCTAAGTAATCTTTTACAAATTCAATAACTGGTTCTTCTACTTTCCATGAGGCACAGGTTTTTTTACCATTACATATATGACCATCTTTTTTGCAATTGCATCTATAGTTGTAGTAAATCTTCTTTTCGCTTTGCCCCTTCTTCTCACCAGTTTTATAAGTGTAGTTTCTGTATTGGGTTGATGATGTCATTTTATGATCGCAATGTCCACAGTAAAGTAGTCCATGCAACAGCAACTTGCTTGATGTCGTTGGTTCGCTTGGTCTCCCAGGTTTTTTCCTACGACTGACCATCCCTGCATTCACTCTATCCCATTCGTCTTCAGACACGATAACAAGCCTTTCAATCTGTGTAGAGCTAAGTATCCATGTTGAAGGGTCTTGTCTACGTTGTTTTCCGTTTTTTGATGATGTCTTCCCATAGCTCAAATACCCTTTATAAGTTGGATTCTTCAATAATTTGAATACAGTAGTTGCATTCCAATAATTCCCTCTCTTTGTTCTCTTACCCGATTCATTTAAAGCTTGTGCTATTCTTGTACCACCCTTTCCTCTTAATGCCAGTTCGTAAATTTCACGAACTACCTCAGCTTCGTCTTCATCTATAGCCATATCATACAATTCTTTTCTTTTATCCTTGTCCCTAGAATTATACCTTCCTGATTTGACCTTCTTGTATCCAAAGGGAACCCAACCACCTCTGTAAACACCATCCTCTGTCATTTGTTTATGCTTCTCATCTATTCTAAGAGAGGTCTTAATACTCTCCCCTTCATTTTGCCAACCATCTACAAATGTTTTGAGTGTATCAGTGTGGGTTTTGATTGTTAGCTCACCCTGGGATACTGACCATACTTCCACATCATGACTAAGTTGCTTAACTATGGGAGTGTATTCATCAGATCTTCTTCCAAGCCTGTCAGTGCTAAAGACCAGGAGCACATCAAACACTCCATTTGAGGCATCCTTCAGGACTGTCTGTAGGACATCTCTATCACTACTTGACACTTTGTAACCTGATACACCCTTTTCATAGTATTCCTTCTCTGACTCCCAACCTTCATGTCTTGATATGAAGTCTTGACAAGCTTTCTTCTGCATAGGGATATCTTCTTTCTCAATTTGCTTCTTTGTAGATACCCTGTAAAGACAAGCTACTTTCTTATTTGTCATTTTGTCGCACCTCCACTGTTTATATTTTACAGTACAAACTATATATTTGGCAATGAAAAATGATAGTTATCGCTATCATTCGTAATACTAAAAAAGAGCTTCAATCTCTTCAGGTACGAAGTATCGAAACTCTCTTAACAATATCTAACCACTAAATAATCCTACGGGCTTTGATTGCAAATTTTTGATACAAATGCAACCATCAGAACCAGTTCTAAGAGTTCAATAGCAATCCTCCTCGAAGGAATTTAAACCAAACAGGCTGGCTCTGGTTAGATCTCAGGACTATCAGAAGGAAACGGCACTGTTGTTTTGGAGAGTAGATCAGTATAGTACTTTGATCAGCTCATTTCATGAAAAAAACTCATTGTAACATCCTACCAATAGTTATATTTAAGTGAAGCTATTAATCTAACGCATCAATTCTTATACTATCTTCTGTTTCATAGCTCTGAATATGTAACTAGTAGGAAGGCTTTTAACTCTTGATTTACGTTGGATAGCCGATGTTATTTTCGTAGTTGCTATTGATACTCCCGCTACTATCATATGCTCCGTAATACTATCTGTAATAACTCCATGTTGCACTAAGTTCATAGCTGAATATGCAGCATATGGCATGAGTGCACTGATATCACTAATCTCAAACCCCAGTCCACTTGATTTTACTAGTTTAGTCATCTCACAGTTGTAGCGATCTACCTCACTTAAGTATGAATGTAGCTTAATACCGTTTATATCATTTTGTAATATATCCATCCAATCTGATAAATACTCTTGATAGCGATCCAACTCGCTCAAATTCTTCTGTTTGAATTTAACAATCTCTTGAACAGTACAAGTATCACTCGGCTGAGGTATACCTGACATAATTACTTGTAACGCATGAACGTCATCATCCCCCATTCCTTTAGAGTAGATTAAAGACTCATGCATGATGTTATCAGTTGATATACTGTAATCCCCATAACCCATTGCAGCATAACCTGCTAATAAACTCATGTACTTCAATGCCACCTCAGGTAGAACATCCAACGCTTCAGTAATCCCACTCTCTCTTGCCAGACCATTCTCTAGAAGGAACCTGATAATCTCATGGTCCATCTTAGACTTGTAGATTTCATAGACGTATCCAGTTACTTTGAAATCTTCCCTCATTCTCTCAACTTCTATCGCATCATAGCAATCCACCAAGTCATCTAGGATTGCTCGGAAATCTTGTGCTACAAGATCCTCTGGGCTGGTATATTTATACAAGCCTTCAGCTCTAAGATAATCCATGTCTGAATGAGCTTGCTTCTCTTTATCACCACCCGCATGCTTAAATCCATAGGGATATATAGAACTAATCTCATCTGACCAGAATATTGCCTTT
>DAOUPV010000028.1 GCA_030625965.1 Clostridia bacterium | reverse complement strand
ACCGAGATGGACTACGCGGTTGAAGTGTGTAACGCGGTCATCGACGTATGGCAGCCCACACCTCAGCATAAGGTCATCATGAACATCCCGGCCACTGTGGAGATGTCCTCTCCGAATGTGTATGCCGACCAGGTAGAATGGTTCTGTCGCAATATAGATAGAAGAGATTCCGTTTTGGTATCGCTTCATGCCCACAATGACCGAGGTACCGCTGTAGCCGCCACCGAGATGGCCATGCTGGCTGGTGCCGATAGAGTAGAAGGAACACTTTTTGGTAACGGAGAGCGTACCGGTAACGTGGACATTCTGAATCTGGCCATGAACATGTACTCCCAGGGCATAGACCCCGGGGTCTATGTAGAGCATATCAATGAAATTACTGAGATGTACAAGAGATGTACCGACATGGACGTCCATGACCGTCATCCCTATGCTGGAGCCTTGGTGTTCACCGCCTTCTCGGGATCACACCAGGACGCCATCCGAAAAGGATTGGAGTACAACAAAGAAAACGAATACGATTTCTGGGACGTGCCCTATCTGCCCCTGAATCCGGACCATATCGGCAGACAGTACGAGCCCATCATCCGCATCAACAGCCAGTCCGGTAAAGGCGGGGTAGCCTTCGTCTTGGAACAGGAATTCGGCTACAAACTGCCCAAGAATATGCATCCGGAGGTATCCGTACCGGTGCAGAGAGTTAGCGATGCCACCGGTAAAGAATTGTCTCCCCAGGAGATCTTTAACATCTTCTCCAAGGAATTCGTCAATGTGGAAGCGCCGCTTTCCTTATTGTCCTTCAAGAGTTCCTACAAGGACGACGAGAAGGATAGCGTAAAAATCAAGGGCACGGTGATGCTGGACGGTCAAGAGAAAAAGATCAAAGGCGTGGGCAACGGACCCATCTCGGCCTTCTTCCATGCCGTCAAGGAACTGGGCTATGAGGACTATAAACTGGTGGATTACACCGAGCATGCCATCTCCGATGGTGCCGATGCCATAGCCGCCGCCTACATCGTACTGGTCAACAAGGACGGCGTGATGCACTACGGTGTGGGCACCGACGCCAGCATCAACAAGGCCTCGGTCAAGGCTCTGATTTCTGCTCTCAACCGCTTCGCCTAACCTGTTGCGTTCTGATTGGAATAGGGCTATCATAAGTGGTAACGACGCAGAAAAAGAGAGGCGAAATGAAAAAGAAAATTGTCAATATAGTTGCATATCTATTACTCATCTGGTTGGGTGTCTACATGGCCCGCCAGGATCTGGGCTTACAGGTATTTCCGGTATTCGGTGAAGCTAGACGCATCGGATTGGGACTGATCCTGGTCCCCTTGATGGGTATCCTCTACGGACCGCTCTTAGGAGCTGCAGGTGCATTGGCCATGGCTTATCTGGGACAGATGTACTATCCCGAGATCGCCTTCGCCGGACCATACACCTATGTACTCGCTCCGCTGATAGCCATTACTTGTGGCTGGATCAAGAAGCGGAATTGGATCCTATCCTTGATGCTGGCACTGGCTGTGGTGGGTTTCTGGTATTACCGAGTACCCGTTGAAGTGGATACGGGGTCCTTGGCCTTTGTCTTCACCTTGTCCACGCTGGCCTACACGGTGGCAGCCGGAGTGTACGGAACTGAATTCACCAACTCGGACAACTATTTCGTCCAGGTGATGGGCTTTCTGATAATCCTGCTGGCCGGTATGCATGTGGGGATTTTCCTCTCGGCGACCTTGTCGGTAGGCTACTATGAACTGCCTTCCTTCATGTGGGAGAACATGAGCATTTACACGTTCCTCAGCATCGCCTACATCTTTTCCTTCGTGGCCTTGCTACCGGTACTGGTGTTCAAGATCCTGCTTCCCAACCTGGGATTGGTCCTGGGCAAGGAGTATTTTTGGAAGGATCATGGAAGACTGGCAAAAAAACGCGATTTGCACGACAGATAAGGGGCTTTTGCCCCTTTTTTTTCTTTCACAAAACGTGGGAGTAAGGTAGAATGTATGTGTCCATTGGAATGGTCAATATCACCTGCTAGGCGGGTGTTTAGAGGTATAAGGGGGAAGAGAGATGTTTGATTACGAAGAACTGCAAGACGCCCTGATCGAGGGTGACGAAGACGAATTATTGGACCAGGTGGAAGACCTGCTGGAACAGGGCGCATCACCGGTAGAAATCATAGGAGAAGGCATGATGGGCGGTATGTCTGTCGTAGGAGACCGCTTTGCGGCGAACGAGATGTTCGTACCGGAAGTCCTGATGTGCGCCAACGCCATGAACCTGGCAGTGGATCGCCTGAAACCCCTGATGGAGGGCGAGAAGATCGCCACCAAAGGCAAGGTAGTCATCGGTACGGTCAAGGGAGACTTGCACGACATCGGAAAGAACCTGGTAGCCATGTTCTTAGAAGCCAGCGGCTTTGAAGTGGTGGACTTGGGTGTGGACACAACGCCCGAGAAATTCGTTGCTGAAGCCAAAGCCGGAGCTCAGATTATCGGTATGAGCGCACTGCTGACAACCTCCATGGTCGTCATGGGCCAAGTGATGGATCTGTTAGTAGAAGAGGGGCTTCGTGACTCGGTGTATGTCATCATAGGGGGAGCGCCGGTCAGTCCGGAATACGCAGATGAGATCAAGGCGGACGGCTTCTCCAAGGATGCAGCCGGCGCCGCCAAACTGTGCACCAAACTTTTAGCATAACGGATGCCCGGTCATTGACCGGGCATTATTTGTACTGCGGTATAACATATTTTTGTTTTCAGAAAGCTGGTTCTTGTGTATAATGAGCTTAAAGCATCTTTATATATTGGGAGGAAGTAAATATGGAAATGATTACAATGAACTTTCCCGCAGAAGACATGAAGCTCACCTTGGTCAACAAGGCGGACGAAATCCTGGCAGAACTGAAGGAAAGTTCCAACGAGAAATCGACACCGGATAAAATCAAGCAAGTTTACAGCGAACTGTTTTTCCCGGCTTCGCCGGAAGACAGACCTTATACCTTCGGTTCCATCGTGTTGTCCATGGACGGAAAGATGGCCTACGAAGACGATCCCCAGGGACCGCTGGTCGCTGCCAAGAACCTTTTGGACCTGGACGGTGGACTGTCTGACTTCTGGATCCTCAATGTCTTAAGAGCCTACGCTGACGGCGTGATCGTCGGTGCCGGTACCCTCGCGGCCGAGCCCCTGATGATTTCCAACTGCTTCGATCAGGACCTGGTTGACGCCCGTTTCGAGGTGCTAGGCAAGAAGACCGTGGCGCCAATGAATGTAGTCGTATCCTTCGATGGTACAGATATTCCCCTAGAGCACGGCATTTTCTCCACAGAGGGACTGGCTGCAGCTATTGCCACCTCTCCTGACGGCGGAGAATACCTGAAAAAGAATTTCAAAAGAGAGCACATCGTTTTCGGTCCCTACCTGAGCAACCAGGACGTAGACGTGGAAGCCATCAAGGCAGCCATGGCCGTCCATGAGAATGCTATCCCCATCTTCCTGACCGGCGAAGGTAGCAACCCGGACAGTGCTGTTTTGATGTATATCTTGAAAAAGATTGGTCTGGAGAAGCTGATCATCGAATCCCCATCCTACATGTGGCACCTGATGAGCATCGGCGCTATGGATGAGATGTTCATCAACTATTCTTCGGTATTTGTGGGCGGTCATAAGGCACCAGGCGGTTTCCATGCCTTCTCTGTGGATGCGCATCCGCATTCCCAGATCCTGACTACGGCCATCCACCAGAACAACTTCATTTTCACTAGGCAGAAGCTCTATTACGGCCTGGTCGAAGACAATCCAGTACGTGATGAACGCACGATGTAGCTTTACGCTTTACAAGTAACCGCATAATGAGTTATACTGTATACGCAAATAGGGTATCAGACGATACCCTATTTTTTTTGACAAGCACGGTATGCAAGATGATGCATGTAGCATATGAAAACTGAGGAAGCCATGAGAAAAAGAGAAAAAGATTATATCAAACTCTTGAATATCTATTAACCGGTTGCAGATTCTATTGCACTGTTTATATAGAGGAGGATGAATAATGGGAAAACTTTTTATGATGGAATTTCCGACCGAGCAAGTGCAGATTGAGAACTGCTTCAAAAATGAAGAGGTTCTGAGCGAGATACGGGCTAAGAGCCCAGACAAGACCATTGACAAGATCGGTGCAGTTTACGGGGAGATGCTCTTCCCGCCGGCACCAGAAGACAGGCCTTATACCTTCTGCTCCGTGGTACTTTCCGCGGACGGCAAGATGGCCTTCACCAACAGATCGGCCGGACCCCTGATCGCCAAGGAGAACTATTTAGATCCTGATGGCGCGCTGGCGGATTTCTGGATGTTAAACGCCATGCGGGTTTATTCTGACGGCATCATCTTAGGCGCCAAGACGCTGCAGAGCGAAGCCCATAACACTAGCCACATCTTTGACACGGAGATGGCGGCCCAGAGAGTGGCGCAGTTAGGCAAAACGCCCTGCCCCATGAACATCGTCGTATCCTTCGATGCGACTGACATACCATTAGACCATATCATATTCGACGTGGACCCGGAGGAGAATTTCCCGGTAGCCATAGCCACTTCACCTGAAGGCGGCGATTACATCGGAGAGCATTTCAATAAGACGCATTATCTGGTCGGGCCCTACCGAAGTACGGAGGAGATCGACGAACAAGAAATCAAAAAAATTCAAAACGACATGAATGAGGAAGCGGGCATTCCCGTATTCCTGACTGGGGAAGGGAACCGTCCCGACTCGAGAGTGCTGCTCTATCTACTGCGCAAGCTGGGACAGGAGAGGCTGCTCATCGAATCGCCTAGTTACAACTGGCATCTGATGGAAAACGACATGTTGGATGAGTATTTCATCAACTATTCCATGGTTTACGCCGGCGGCGGTATCACACCGGGTTACAACAGGGGATTTGCTCACGATGGACATCCCCATGCCAAGCTGCTGACCGTGGGAACGCACAAATCCAGCTTTCTGTTCACCAGACAGAAGATATTCTATGGGGTCAGTAGTCAGGAAGATTTAAGCAAATACAAATATTAGGAGATAGATAGATGGAAATCAAGAAGATCGACCTTTTGGTCAAGAATGCAACAGTGGTCACCATGGACAAGGATCGTCGTGTGCTTTACGATGCGGCCATCGCCGTAGCGGGAGACCGCATCATGGAAGTGGGAGACAGCAAGGAACTGGAAGCCAAATATCAGGCGGGTGAGGTGCTTGACGGGCGGAACAAGACAGTATTTCCGGGATTCCTGAACACCCACTCCCACCTATTCCAAGGCGCCCTGAAAGGGTTGGGCCGGGACAAGAACCTGTGGGACTGGCTGGACAGCTCGGTGCGCTTCGCACTGCACGAGATCGGCTATGAGGAAGTTTATGCTGCAGCCGTTGTTGGTGCCATCGAAAATATTCGCTCAGGTTCCACAACCGTGCTGGACTACCATTACGCACACGCCAAGGAACGGGGCATGGACGACGCAGTAACCCAGGCCTTCGAGGATGTGGGCATCCGGGGTATCATGGGAAGGGCCCATACCAATGTAAGCAAGATGCCGGAAGGTGCTGCTTGCCCCCACGTGGAGACCGAACAGGATTTCTTCGATGATGTGGACCGGCTCCAGAAGAAGTATCAGGACCATAGCACCATCAGCCTTGCGCTGGCGCCAGGCATCATCTGGGATCTTTCGGAAGAGGGATACAGACAGTGCCGGACAGTGGCTGACAAATATAAGATTCCCATAACCATGCATGTATTGGAGTCTGAACACGACAATAATTACACCCAAGAGACTTATGGCATGAACCTCATGCCTTTCCTGGAAAAGACCGGCGTTTTGGGTCCGGACTTCATCGCCGTACACTGCGTGGATATGTCCGAAGAGGACTTTGAAATCTTCAAGAAGTATGACCTTAAGGTATCGCACAACCCGGTAAGCAACATGATCTTGGCTTCCGGATTTGCACCCATTCCCAGAATGCAGAAGGAAGGCCTGACCATATCCCTTGCCACTGACGGTAGCGCATCCAACGATACGCAGGATATGATGGAAGTCATCAAGACTTCGGCCCTGATCCACAAGTGCGTGCTCCGTGACCCTGAGGTTATGAGTGCCGCAGAAGTACTGGAAATGGCCAGTTTGGGCGGAGCCAAGACTGTAGGTAGAGAAGACGATCTGGGAGCCATCGAAGCCGGCATGAAAGCCGACTTCTGGCTGATGAATCCCATGACCTCACGTTGCGTGCCGGTCGCTGATCCAGTAGCGGCGTTGGTTTACCACAGCAGCCAGCAGAACGTGGACAGCACTGTTGTAGGCGGCAAGGTCATCCTCAAGGAGGGCAAGATCCTGACCGTGGACGAGGACGCAGCGTTGAACCGTCTGCAGGAAGTGGCTTACAAGCTACGGGAGCGGGTCGGACTAGGCAACACCCAATGGAACCAGAAGATTAAGGTGGGCCCGTTCAATTAGAGAGAATGAGCGCTACCGAATAACCAAATGCTAATAGCAGGTTAAAATGATAGATTAACACACAAGAAGAAGTAGCGGTTTTGAGCAGATTGACCCACCAGTGCAACCGACTCGAACCGCACTTTTCTTGATATCAGGGATAAGTACGACAGCGTTACGCATGCGAAATCATTCCACTTGCACAATACGTATATACGTAGTAAAATAGGTTTAGTCGTATATACAAGTTTGAGTGAATGAGGAGTAAACATGAAAGCATTATTTAGGATGGGTGATGAGCCCAAAGCCTTCGAATTGAAGGATATCGAGGAGCCGGTAATAGAAGCTGGCAAGGTAAAGATCAAGGTAGCATTCTCCGGCATCTGCGGTACTGACGTTCACATGTATCATGGTGCAATACCTCTGGGTGAGCCGGCATTGCTGGGTCACGAGTTCAGCGGAACCATCGCAGAACTGGGAGAAGGTGTAGAAGGATTTGCTGTGGGCCAGGAAGTGACAGTGGAGCATACCTATGAGGTTTGCGGAAGCTGCATCAACTGCCGCCAAGGTAAATACCAGCTGTGCGAACAGCGTTTGTCGGTAGGATTTGAGAAACCGGGTGCTTTTGCTGAATATCTGCTGGTATCTCCGGAATACATCCATGTGCTTCCTGCGAACGTGAGTCTCAGAGAAGGTTCTATGACGGAACCGCTGGCCTGCGCCGTACACGGCGTGGAATTGGTCAACCCCCAGGCGGGCACAAGATGCCTGGTCGTGGGACCCGGCCCCATCGGAATCTTGGTGGGTGCTACACTGAAAGCCTATGGCTGCCAGGTGGATATCGTAGGTACACCGGCCGACAAGGAACGCCTGGAAGTGGCTAAGGTGTACGGTCTGAAGATTCTCTCTCTGGAGGATCTGGAAAAACAACAAGATTATGATTTGGTAGCAGATTGTTCAGGTGCTGCTGGAGGAATAAATACAGCTCTTAAGTCAGTGAGAAAAGGAGGCGATTTCTTGCAGGTAGGGATTGCAGGCAAGCCTGTATCCATCGATTATGACACAGTACTGTTCAAAGAATTGAAGATCCAAGGAACATTCTGCCATAATTACCCAACCTGGGAGCGCGCTTTGACATTAGAGTCTGAGGGTTTAATCGATGTAAAACCCCTACTTTCCGATGATCGAACCATAGATCAGTGGGAAGAGTCCTTTGAAGACCTTTCTAACCAGAAAGCGATGAAGATTTTGTTTAAATTCTAATCACTTTAAAGGATAACGGAAATACGCGTCGAATGTGTTATACCGTGGACAATGGTCCGCGACTAGACTTTTTAATTTACGGGGAGGTAAAGTTTTATGAGTCTGAAAAAATTGTTAGCATTGGGTTTGGTTTTGATTTTTGCAATTTCCATGGTTGCTGGTTGTGCACCGGCTGCAGAAGAGCCTGCAGAAGAGCCCACCGAAGAGCCAAGTGAAGAGCCTGCTGAAGAACCTGCCGAAGAGCCTATGAAGGCAGCGCTTCTGACTTCCGGTCCGATCAATGACGGCGGTTGGAACACACAAGCTTACGAAGGTCTGCTTCTTATTGAAGAGCGTGACGGTTTCGAAGTAAGTTACACTGAGAATATTAAGCAAGATGACCACTTGAACATCCTTAGAGACTACGCCAGAAAAGGCTACGATGTAATCATCGGTCATGGCTATGAGTACGGCGATGCTCTGATTACTGTAGCTGGTGAATTCCCTGACGTGAGTTTTGCCCAAGTCGGTGGCTTCGCAGGTGGTGAACAACCTAACCTGATGGCTGGTGTATTTAGAACTGGCGAACTCGGTTACGTATTGGCCGTATTGGCTGGCGAACTGACTGAAAGCAATCACATCGGTTTCGTAGGCGCTATGGAAATCCCGACTCTGTTGGACGAAGTTGCTTCTATCAAAGCTACCATGAAGACCATGTATCCTGACGTTAGAGTAAGCGTAGCTTACACCGGTTCATGGGTTGACATTGCTGCTGGTAAAGAAGCTGCAAAAGCTATGATCTCTCAAGGCGCTGATGTACTTCTTGGTATTGGTGATGCTTGTGACGCAGGCGCTATCCAGGCTTGTGAAGAAGTTGAAGGCGTTTGGTTCATCGGTTGGTCCGGCGACTTGAACGTACTTTCACCTGAATTGGTTGCCACCTCAGGCGTACAGGACGTAGCATTCCTGATCGGCGACATGACTACCAGACTGATGGCCGGCGATGAAGGCGACACCACCGTATACGGTATCGCAGAAGGCGCTCAGCCTCTGGGCACCTGGGCACCTGGCGTTCCTGAAGAAGCCAAAGCTAAAGTTATCGGCGAATGGGAAAAATTCGCATCCGGCGAGTACACCATTGATATCGTTGCAGAAATGATTGGCAAAGAGTAATAAAGAAATAGTAGAAAAAGGAAAAAGGGAGTAAGGCTTCTTAAAGGGGTTTAAGAAGCCTTTTTCCTCTCTATCAAAATATGAGGAGACGGCAGGTTTGATTTTTTTGCCGTATTCAATCGACTTTTAGAGGAGGAAAGTAGGTTTGGGAATAGTACTGGAATTAGAAAAGATTACCAAGATTTTTCCAAAGGTAATCGCAAATAAAGACGTGGACCTAAAATTGGAGCAAGGTGAAGTCCACGCCCTATTGGGAGAAAACGGGGCGGGAAAATCCACCTTGATGAACTGCCTGTACGGTCTGTATCGCCAAGACGGCGGTAAGATTTACGTGCGGGGAGAAGAAGTAACCATTAATAACAGTGATGATGCCATCAAACTGGGCATCGGTATGGTACACCAGCATTTCATGTTGGTTCCGGAGCTTACAGTGGCGGAGAACATCATACTGGGATTGAAGTCGGCCAAAGAACCTCTACTCAACCTGGCCGCAGCTGAAAAGAAAATAAAAGCACTATCTGACAAATATAATTTTGGTATCAACCCCAAGGACAAGGTGAGAACCTTGCCGGTGGGTATCCAGCAGCGTGTGGAAATTCTTAAGGTCTTATACCGTGAAGCAGATATCCTCATCTTGGATGAGGCGACTGCCGTACTTACACCACAGGAAGTGGATGAGCTGTTCAAGGTCGTAAAGAAACTGACCAAAGAGGGTAAATCCGTTCTGATTATCACCCACAAGCTGGAAGAAGTTATGGCACTATCCAATCAGGTTACCGTTCTTCGTGACGGCGAGGTAGCCGGTAATGTGCGGACAGTAGATACCAATCCGACCGAACTGGCCAACATGATGGTAGGCCGTGAAGTATTGTTTGAATTTGAAGAAAAAGAGATGGACTTGAAAGAAGTCTATATAGAAACCAAGAATTTGAAAGTCGTGGACAAGAAAGGTGTGACCAGAGTCAACGACCTTTCTATGAAGATTCACGGTGGAGAAATCTTGGGTATTGCCGGCGTAGATGGAAACGGACAGAACGAACTGGCTGAAGCCATCACGGGCATGATTCCCTTCCAAGAAGGATCGGTAGTCATCAAAGGGGTGGAAAAAACCAAGCTGGATGTGCGAGATGTATATGAGCAGGGCGTATCCCATATTCCTCAGGACAGACATCATACAGGTCTGGTCCTGCCCATGTCCATCAAGGAAAATCTGGTATTGACCGACCATTACCTTGAGCCATATTCCAACAAAGGGGTTTTCAACAAGGACGTGGTCGATGAGCACGGAGCTGAGATGATAGAACAGTATTATATCAAGGCACCGGATGCAGGGGTACCCACCAGAGAACTCTCAGGCGGAAACCAGCAGAAGATTATCTTGGCCAGGGAATTGTGCCGTGAACCGGACATTCTGGTTGCCGTGCAGCCATCCCGTGGATTGGACATCGGTGCGACTGAGTTCGTACGCCAGAAGCTGATTGACCAGAGGGACCGCGGTGCAGCAGTGCTGTTGGTATCCACGGAACTGGAAGAGATTTTACAGGTATCCGACCGAATCGCTGTTATGTACGAAGGTGAATTCATGGGCGTGGTCAAGAATGGTGAAGCCAGCATTTCAGAAATCGGCCTGATGATGGCCGGTACCAGACGTTCGAATATCGAAAGCCAAGGGGAGGTAGAATAATGGGAGAAGATAATAAGAAATCTCTTGGATTCGCTTCCCGCATCAACTGGAGCGGTATCGTTACGCCCTTGATTGGGATTGCGCTGGGACTGTCGGTGGGAGCCATCTTCATTTGGTCTCAGGGTGTGAATCCGTTGCACGCATATTACTATCTGCTGGAAGGCTCGTTACTTAGCTGGGCTTCCCTGTCAGGTACATTGGTGAAAACAGTGCCACTGGCCCTGACCGGCCTGGCGGTACTCTATTCCTATAAATCGGAGATCTTTAACATAGGTGCGGAAGGTCAAGTATACATGGGAGCCATCGGTGCTACCATCATCGGTATCAATTTTCCCAACGTGCCTGCTCCGCTGCATATCTTGATGGTCCTCGTATTTGCCGGTATCCTGGGTGGCGCTTTTGCTTTCATCCCTGGTTATTTGAAGGCTTACAAGGGTATCAATGAGATCGTAGTGACTATGCTTATGAACTACATTGCGCTCTACTTCCTGAGCATGATAGTACAGGGCCCCTTGAAGGAACCGGATTCCTTCTTTCCGCGGTCTGTCCCTCTGGTGGATACAGCGGTTCTGCCCAAGCTTTTCGGCAGCCACCTGCACATCGGGATTGTATTCGCTGTCGTCTTGGCTATCTTCCTGTCCTGGTTCTTCCGTAGAACTACGACCGGTTTCAAGATGATCGCAGCTGGACACAATCCCAATGCATTGCATTATGCTGGCGTCAACGTAAAGATGCTTTTGACCAAGGTCATGGTCGTATCCGGTTTCATCGCCGGTGCGGCAGGCGCAGTGGAAATCATGGGTGTACACGGCCGTCTGATTGAGAACTTCTCCATCGGTCTAGGTTACGACGCTATCGCCGTTGCCTTGCTGGCCAACTTGAGCCCTCTCGGCGTCTTGCTTTCTGCCCTTTTCTTCGGTGCACTGAAGACGGGAGCCAACTCCATGCAGATTTCCACCGGTATCCCTGTATCCTTCGTATACATGGTGCAGGCTATGGTCATCCTGTTCGTAGTTGCTTCTAAAGAGATGCCAAGAATTATTGCAATATACAATAAGAGAAGGAGGGTGAAAAAGAATGGGTGAATTAGCTAGTGTAATTTTTACAGCTGAGTTTCTCGGAAACAGCTTGCGTTTTGCCACTCCTCTGATACTGGCCGCCATGGGTGGCGTAGTCAACGAACGTACTGGGGTCTTGAACCTGGGTATGGACGGTATGATGTTGATTGGAGCCTTTTCGGCTTTCGCAGGATCGTATTTCACAGGCAATGCCTGGATGGGTGTGCTGATTGCGGTTATTTCTTGTTTGCTCATCGGCCTGTTGCATGCCTTTTGTACAGTGACCTTAGTTATGAACCAGGTAGTGGTGGCGGTTGCCATCAACACCTTCAGTATGGGTCTTGCCAGCTCGCTGCTTAGAACCTTGTTCGGAACCAGCACCAGCGCGTTGCGTTCCCCTGGTTTTGAGAATATAGCCTGGCCACAGGCGCTACAGGATCTGCCGTTCTTCGGGCCGGTATTGTTCCAGCAGACCATCTTCGTCTACATCGCCATCCTGGCGGTGCCGACCATCTGGTGGGTCTTCTTCAAAAGCACCTGGGGTCTAAGTATCCGTGCAGTGGGAGAGTATCCTAAAGCGGCGGAAACCATGGGTGTCAGCGTAACGAAAGTGCGCTACCTGGCGCTGTTGTTTGCCGGTGCCATGGGTGGCTTGTCTGGCGCAGCATTGTCCATCACTGGACTGAACACCTTCATCGACAACATGACCGCTGGTCGGGGTTTCATCGCCTTCGCCTGCATCATCTTCGGAAGGTTCCATCCGGTAGGCGCAGGATTGGGTGCCTTGATGTTCGGTTTGGCACAGGGCTTGCAGCTTAGGATTCAGACTGTGGGAATACCTATGCCCTATCAGATTCCTATCATGTTCCCATACATTATCACCATCGTATTGCTGGTAGCCATGGGATCAGGCTCTGTTCCTGCAGGCTGGGGTACACCTTACTACCCGGACGAAGAATAGTCCAAACGACATGGAAGGAGAGCATAATGCTCTCCTTTTTATTTTATATTTTAGAAGGAGGAAATTATGGTAAAGATTTTAGGAATCAGCAGCAGCCCCAGAAAAGCGGGTACGGATTATGCAGTCAAGAGGGCGCTGGAGGGTGCGGCCCAGATCGAGGGTGTGACCACGGAGTACATATCTCTTCGGGGCAAAACCATACAGCCGTGCATCCACTGTGAGAAGTGCATGAGGACGGACAGTTGCGTCTATGAAGATGATGCCCAAGCAATAATCCAGGCCATGTTCGATGCCGACGGCATCATCGTGGGCTCACCGGTCTACGATATGACCTACAATGCCCAGCTGGCCTGTCTGTTCAACCGATTCCGTCTGCGTTCCCACGACCTGCACCAGGATATCCGTCCCTTCGGCAGCAAGGTGGCCGGTGCCATCGCAGTAGGAGGATCCAGAAACGGCGGCCAGGAGATCACCGTGGCCAACATCCTTAATTTCTTCTTAAGCCAGGGTACCATCGTAATGGGCGGTGAGAAGTGGGAGAATGCTGGTAGTTACGTCTTCTCCAATGATCAAAACCGCTGGGATACCGACCACGATCCGGAAGCCATCAAGACGGCCTTCAACCTGGGGAACCGGGTGGCTTGCCTGGCAAGCATCATCAAGGCTAACCCCACGGATATCATACTGAAATAGAGGAAAATGAAATTTGACAGAACAGTCAGCCAAAAGTATAATGCTAGTAATATGATTAAATGCTATGACCGGGAACAAGTAGCGGTGTTTCCCTCCACAAAGAGAGTTACCGGATGCTGAGAGGTGCGTGGAGAGATACCGTGAATGCAGCCTGAGAGCAGATTGCTGAAGACGAGTAGGCGACTCCGGAACACGCCGTTACCGTGATGCGCACTATGCGCTGAGGTTGCTTTTGCAACGAATTAAGGTGGTACCACGACAACGTTCGTCCTTTGAGGATGGACGTTTTTTTATATTCAAAATAAAAACTGACAAGGAGAATAATAATGAGTTCAATCCGCTACTACAAAAGAGATTCCCTGCCGCTGGAGATGCATAAGGTCCGCATCGTGCAGAAGCTCAACCTACCCACACTGGAGGAGCGCCTGGCTAACGTCTCCGAGGCCGGAAACAACACCTTCCTCTTGAACAACAGAGATGTGTTCCTGGACATGCTGACCGACAGCGGTGTAAACGCCATGAGTGACCGTCAGGAAGCGGCCATGTGCACGGCTGACGATTCCTATGCTGGCAGTGAGACATTCGTTCGTCACGAGAAGAAACTGAAAGAGATTTTCGGTATGCCTTACGTACTGCCGTTCCACCAGGGTCGGGCATGCGAGAACTTGCTGGCCCAGATACTGGTTAGACCGGGCACCGTGGTTCCCATGAACTACCACTTCACGACTACCAAAGCCCACATCATGGTACAGGGTGGAGCCCTGGAAGAAATCATCATGGACAAGGGACTTGAAGTTACTAGTAGCGATCCATTCAAGGGCGACATGGACCCTGATAAACTGAAGGATGTCATCAAGCGCTGGGGTGTGGACAACGTGGCCTTCGTGCGTATGGAAGCGGGTACCAACCTAATCGGCGGACAGCCAATCTCCATGGCCAACCTGAAGGAAATCAGCGGCATCTGCAAGGACAAGGGACTCACTTTGGTGATGGACATCAGTCTGCTGGCGGACAATCTGCATTTCATCAAGACCCGTGAAGATGCCTACAAGGACAAGTCCATCCGTGAGATCACCAAGGAAATGGTGAATCTGTGCGATATCGTCTATTACAGTGCCAGAAAATTGGGCTGTGCTCGTGGTGGCGGTATGTGCCTGAAGGATAGTGCAACCTACGAAAAATTCAAGGAACTCATTCCCTTGTACGAGGGCTTCCTGACCTATGGCGGTATGTCCGTCCGTGAGATCGAGGCCATCACTGTAGGTCTGGAAGAGACCATGGATGAGAACATGATCAACCAGGGCCCCCAGTTCATCGAGTACATGGTCAACGAACTGGACAAACGTGGTATTCCCGTGGTGACTCCGGCCGGTGGCCTAGGTTGTCATATCGACGCCATGCGTTTCGTGGACCATATTCCTCAGACTGAGTATCCGGCTGGCGCTTTGGCTTCCGCCCTCTATATCATCAGCGGTATCCGTGGCATGGAACGTGGTACAATGTCGGAACAGCGGGAAGAGGACGGCACTGAAACATTGGCCAACATAGAGCTCCTGAGACTGGCTCTGCCGAGACGAGTCTTCACTCTGTCCCAGATCGAATACGCCATCGACCGCATCAACTGGCTCTATGACAACAGACATCTGGTTGGTGGACTCAAATTCACAGAAGAACCCAGGATCCTGCGTTTCTTCTTCGGGAAACTGAAGCCGGTATCCGACTGGCAGGAAAGACTGGCCGCCAAGTTCAAGGAAGATTTCGGCGACAGCCTGTAGGAACAAAGACATTACCGGAAAACAAAAACATCTATATGTAAAAAAATACGCCGCGGCATTGCCGCGGCGTAACTTATTCTGTAGGTTGCTTGTATGCCTGATAGTCGTCTTTGTCTGGTGAGGCATCGATGATGATGTCCTCCCTCCTGCTGATGGTGGGGAAGATGGAATAGCTGTTCAGCTTGTCCATGATACCCCCGATGATGGTCAGCCCTGTATAGAGGCCGTGATAGTCTCCAATGGCCTGGATGGACAGCGGATAGGTAATCAGCATCCGGTCCACCATCAGGTTGTAACCATAGTCGGTTGGTACTTGATTGATATGTGTTCTTGAGGTCAACCGTTTGCCGTTTACGGCTATGGCCTCGGCGCCTGAATTGTTGAGTTCATTAATTATATCCAGCAGTTCAGTAGCCACCAAGGGGATCTCCCCAGTGAAGACCACTTCCACGCCGGGACCGGTCGTCTTGGCGTCGCCGTTGAAGACGTGGATGCTGTCGATCTCTTCCAGGAAAGTGTCAATGGATATCTTACCCTGGCTGGTCTGGGATAACATGTCGTCATATTCGTTCTGAAGAAGATAGTATTCGCCTTGCAACGAACTCAAACGCTCATCGTTGCTGCGCCAGAGGACCAGCAGATCCGGTTCATCCTGGGCCTCCAGTGTGGCCATATATTCTTCCACAGAATTGCTTTGGCTGGATATGATGATGCCGATGAACATCAATGTTACTGTGAGCATCAAGATCCAAGAGTAGTTTTTATTCATCGGTCGTCACCTCCTCATCTAGGGGGACGACTACGGTGTCTGGATCCGGGGTTCCTTCGGTTTGATCATCAGGTATCTGAGCAGGATCTTCGGTTGCCGGCTCCTCCGGGGGAGCATCTTGTGGATCCACTGGTGGAGCTTCGGGTTCCTCTGCTTCAGGATCAGTTACTTCATCGGTATCGGTACCTGTATCGCCTTCAGATGCATCCGGGTCTGTTTCCGGTGCTACATCTTCCTCTGGGGTCTGCTCTGTCTCGTCGGGCGAGCTAGGCTGTTCTACAGGCGCTTCCGGTTCTACCACAGGCTCTTCTTCTGGCTCTTCCGGTTCTGCAGGCGGTTCCACGTAGATGGTGGCATACTGCGGATTCGGACTTCCTTTGTAGGCCGGCAATGTCAGCTCGTCTTTCGATTCATAGGTGATGGCGAAGCCGCTGGTTACCAGGTACTCCACTTCGCCCGAATCGAATACAGCCTGGGTGATTTCGTCCGTATTGCCCAGGATGGTAATTTGGTAAGGCGGGGCCAAACGGCGGTCATTAACCAGGATGACGGTACCCACACAACGGATATTGGTGTTGCTGACGATTCGCTGGTTGTTGATGGCGATGCCGTCGGGGTTCGCTGCTTTGACGTCATTAACGATGTATAGCAGGTTCTTGTCATGGATGATGTAGTTCTCCGGCCGGTACTGATCCGGATTCTCCGTTTTGGCCAGTTCCGCGCCCTGTACATTGTCGGACAGGGTGAGTACGATACCTGAACCCGTCCGTTCATTGAGACCCGAAAAATAACGGGCGCTCTGCAGTGAATTCCGAAGGGATGTGATGACGCTGAGACCCTGGGTCTGTTGATCCAGTTCCGCGTCAATGGCATTTCGTAACCCTTCGATATTCTGTTCCCTTTCTTCGATGTCGCTCTCTTGCTGGGTGATGATATCGATCAGTTGCTGGTTCTCAGATACCACCGGATCAGACGGGTTATTGGTCTGATAAAGGAGGATGGACAGGAGTCCCAGCAAGGCTGCCACCAGAAAGAGGGACAGTACATTCTTTATCTTCATAGCACTTCCTCATATGGTCATAAAAATTTTGCATATATTTTCTTCGCACGCTCAAATCATTATACTATAGGTGCTATGGATATGATAACATGGAAGTAATAGAAACTCTAACGAAATGGTGGTACTGCATGCTTAATTCTCTTTTGCCGCAAGGTTTAGTCGGCTGGATTCTGCTTATTACGGATATTGCGATAGTATCCTACATATTCTACAAAGCCATCCTCCTGGTGGAGGGTACCAGAGCGGTGCAATTACTGAAGGGGCTGTTGATCCTTCTGGTGTTCGCCAGTGTCTCCAACCTGTTGGGACTGACGACCATCAACTGGCTGCTCAGCCGTCTGGAATTGGCCATCGCGGTGGCCCTGCCGGTTGTCTTTCAACCGGAAATCCGCCGGGCGCTGGCCCAGCTGGGTAAGGGTCGGCTTTTCTCGCGCTCATTCCGCATGATGCGGGCTGAGGACATGGCGGAAGTAATCAATGAAATCGTCCGGGCCGCGGTCGATCTTTCGGAACGCCGCATCGGCGCTCTGATCGTTATCGAACGGGAGACCGGTATCAACGACTATATCGATACGGGCATCAAACTGGATGGACTAGTATCCAGTGAAATCCTGGAGAATATCTTCGTACCCAACACACCGCTCCATGATGGAGCCGTTGTGATTCGGGGAGACCGCATCATTGCGGCTTCCTGTTTCCTACCCCTGTCTGACAGCCCCTATCTGAGCAACAAGCTGGGCACCAGGCACCGGGCCAGTCTGGGTATCTCCGAAGTGTCGGATGCTGTCACCATCGCTGTATCCGAAGAGACTGGAACCATATCCCTGTCCAACAGCGCCAAACTGACCCGCTATCTGGATGAGGATACATTGAAAAAACAATTAGAGGATCTGTTGTTGACAAACAACTTCCAGAGCGGCGGATTCTTCTCGAATAGGGGTGGTGTCGATGAAAAGTAGGATATTTGATACCAATTTGGTATATAAGATCGTAGCGGTCATCTTATCGATGGCCCTCTGGATCGGCATCAGTTTTGCAGGCAACCCCATGGAACAGCGGATCGTGCTGGTTCCCATCGAATATGTCAATCTGCCCCAGGATCATATGATCGCCAGCCAAGAGGACACGGTCAATGTACGTATTGAAGGACGCACCGAGGACTTGGAGTTCATCTACGCCGAGGATATCGTGGGTATTGTGGATTTATCTGACAGTACGATCGGTATCAACACCCTGGATGTGACCGTTTCCGTACCGGACTCGGTAGAATTGGTTGAGGTCAAACCGACCAAGGTGGACGTATCCATCGCAGAGATCAAGTCAGTGCAACTGCCGGTCGTAGCCAGTGTCACCGGGTATCCCCGGGAAGGCTACAATACCTTGTCAGCCGTACTGACACCGACAGAAGTACTGGTTGAAGGTCCACAGGAGTGGCTGGATGTCATCGACCGGGTGCTGGTCAACATCATCCTGAACTACGAGACATCGTACAACAAGATGCTTCCTGTCCGGGTGCTGGATGACCAGGGCAACGAGATCACCGACAAGGTTCGAATCGTACCCAGTGTGATCCAGGTGGATTTGCCCATCTATTCGGAACAGCAGACGCTTTTGAAACCGATTCATGTACCATTGATCGGGGAGCCGGAAGAAGGTTACAAGCTAGTGGGCATCGAGGTGACGCCGGACGAGGTGCTGATCAACGGCGACTTCGAGAACTTCCGCAATGTCATCTATTACGAAACGGAACCCGTGGATATCACTGGCGCAACCAAGACGTTTTCCACGTCGGCGCTTATCATAAACGACAATGAATTCGTACAGCTCGAACCGGAAGAAGTTCTGGTCGTAGTCAAGATTGAGAGGGAATAGATTGTATTACAAATTAGATGAAATCAAGACATCCATCGATGACTGGCAACAGTTGTTGATGGATGCTGTCTGTAAGAAACTTAGGGTCCGGTCTCAGGATATCGAGGAATTGATGCCCATCAGAAGGTCCTTGGATGCCCGCAAGAAACCGGAACTCTATTATGTGCATTCGGTGGCACTCTCCTTCAAGGAGGAGAGGCTGGCCAGGGAGCTAGTGCACAAGAAGAAAATAGCACCCTATGAATTTCCCGTATACCATCCGGCCACCCCGGGCGAAAAGCCATGGGACAAACCGGTGGTGATCGCCGGAGCAGGTCCGGCCGGGCTTTTCGCGGCCTATACGCTGGCGGAGCAGGGTTATCGCCCGCTGGTACTGGAGCGTGGTGCGGACATGTCCGCGCGGGTGAAAGCAGTGGAGCGTTTCTGGAAGGAAGGCACCTTGGATCCCGAATCCAACGTATCCTTCGGTCTGGGCGGCGCCGGTACTTTTTCCGACGGCAAGCTGACCTCTAGGAGCAAGGACCCTCGGGTGCATCGGGTGCTGGAACTGTTTATCAACCATGGTGCTGGGCCGGAGATCACCCAGGTCAGGAATCCACACTTGGGGACCGACGTTATCCGCGCGGTCGTGGTACGCATGAAAGAGGAAATAGAACGCATGGGCGGTAGTGTGCGTTTCGGAGCCAAGCTCAGCGGTATAACCAGTGCTGAGGGCGTGCTTAAGAGCGTGGAGGTCAACGGTTCGGAACAGATAGAGGCGGAGGCCCTACTGCTCTGCACCGGACACAGTGCCAGGGACACCTACGAGATGCTGCATGAGAGCGGTGTCCACTTGGACTCCAAGGATTTCGCCGTGGGCCTGAGGGTGGAACATCCCCAGAAGCTGATCGACAAGAAGCAACTGGGTGTGGACAGCATGAAGCTACCCGTCGGTGCGGCTGAATACAAGCTGACCTACAAGGACCGAATCAGCGGAAGGGGAGTATACTCTTTCTGCATGTGCCCCGGCGGAAGCGTGGTCAACGCCTCCAGCGAAGCGGGACGGATCTGCGTTAACGGTATGAGCTTTTCCGGACGGGATTCAGGGCAGGCCAATTCAGCTGTCGTAGTAGGCGTCAAGACTGAATCATTGCCTGGTCAGGGGCCGTTGAAAGGAATCGCGTACCAGCGCTCACTCGAAGAAAAAGCCTTTGGGTTAGGTGGTGGAGCTTTCGCAGTTCCCGTGCAGCCTGTGGTCCAATTTGTGGGTGGCAGCGGTAGTGTAGCTTTGGAATCAAGCGTTCTTCCGGCCACGCAGCCAGCGGATCTGCGTCAACTGTTTGACAAAGAGACCACGGCAGTATTGCAGCGGGGTCTCAGATATTTCGACAAGCTGATCCCTGGATTTTTGGCAGAAGGACTCTTGGCCGGTGTGGAGACCAGAACCTCCAGCCCGGTACGGGTGACTAGAGATCCAGATATGCAGAGCGTGGATCTTTCGAACCTCTATCCCGTGGGAGAGGGTGCCGGTTATGCCGGCGGTATCGTATCGGCCGCAGTGGATGGCATCAGGGCCGCAGAGAAAATCATAGAAATATACAGGAGAAAATAAATGGGAAAACTATTTGGAACAGATGGAGTGAGAGGCAAGGCCAATGTGGATCTGACACCGGAATTGGTGTGTTGCCTGGGTAAGGCGGTCGCGCACGTATTGGTGGGCGAGGAGACACCGGCCATTGCCATCGGTAAGGATACCAGAATTTCTGGTGATTTGCTGGAGTCGGCACTGATCGCGGGGATACTCTCGGGTGGCGTGGACGTGTATCGTTTGGGGGTCATCCCCACACCGGCCATCGCCTATCTTACCAGGCATTTGAAGGCAGATGCAGGTGCGGTCATATCCGCATCGCACAATCCTTTCGAGGACAATGGTATCAAGTTCTTCAACCGCTTCGGATTCAAGCTCTCGGATGAGCTGGAGGCGCAGGTGGAGGATCTGGTGTTTGGATGTGAGGAATTGCCCCAGGCCACCGGCGCGGACATCGGCCGCATCATCGATTTTGAGAATGCCAAAGAAGTATATAGTCAGTATATGATCAAGCAGTTCGACGGATCGCTTGCGGGACTGAAAGTGGTTCTGGACTGCGCCAACGGCGCAGCCAGCGAGGTGAGCCCTCATGTGATCGAGGAACTGGGCGCCGAACTGATCGTCATCAACAATCAGCCTGACGGTGTGAACATCAATGCCAACTGTGGCTCCACCCATCTGGATTTTCTCAAGGAAGAAGTCATAAGGCATCAGGCGGACATCGGAATCGGTCATGACGGCGACGCCGACCGCATGCTGGCTGTGGATGAAACCGGAGCTGAGGTGGATGGCGATAAGATCCTGGTAATCTGTGCCAAGCACATGAAGGAAAAGGGGTTGCTTAAGAATGACATGGTGGTGGTCACCGTGATGAGCAACATCGGACTCAAGAAGGCCTTTGAAGAGGCGGATATCCAAGTTGAGGTCACCGGCGTGGGAGACCGCTACGTGCTGGAGCGCATGGTGGAGAAGGATGCTTCTCTGGGTGGTGAACAGTCTGGACACATCATCTTCCTGGATACCAATACTACTGGCGACGGACTGATGTCGGCTTTAAAGCTGATGGAAGTCATGGTCAAGCAGAAGAAGCCGTTGTCCGAACTGGCTGCCCAGATGCAGACCTATCCCCAGGTACTGGTCAATGTCAGAGTGACTGACAAGGAAGAAGCCATGGACAATCCCGATTTCGTTCGTGAGATCAAACGCATGGAAGAGAAACTGGGAGACCAGGGAAGAATTCTGGTACGGCCCAGCGGGACCGAACCCAAGATTCGCATCATGGTGGAAGGGCAGGATCTGGAGGAACTGGATTCCATGGCCCGGGAACTGAAGAAGATCATAGCCAAGTAACTTGCGAGCAATCCGAAAGGATTGCTCTTTTCTTCTAGTTTCACTTTTTTGTGGGAAAACTGTCAAAACTTATCGCCAAATGAGGGCAAGGAGGGTTGGATATAGTACAATATAAGTAGGGAGAGCGGTTTATTCCGAGGAGGGATTAAAATGAAAAAAGATGATGTAATCAAATATCTGGGACCTGAAGTCTTTGACAGGATCGAAAAGGGTGAGATTGTTACAGTTACATCGGAGGATTCCAACTATGATGAACGCGATCCTGCGATTTCTGAAATGATTTACAGACGGAATGGAAAAAGCATTGAATGCGACACGGATGATGGTACTGGATACCACGTTTTGTATGATAATATATTCTAGGAGTAGGAGATAACACGCCGTTTCTTCAAAACTGAAAGCAGAGGGTCAATGTAATGTGATCCGTTGTACCGATAGAGTGTCCGCTTGCAATGGGGGTCTAACCCAGGCAAGCGGACTTTTATTCGGTCATTGGAACGTAGCTATGGGATATCATAGCTACGTTTATTGTGCATCTATTCCGAAAGCACGCTGTCTATGGTAAGATAGGGGAAATTGCAGGTAGGATAATTGAAACCGCAAGGTAGCGCCAGACCCCCAGAGGGTGACGAGGAATAGGGTTATCGAATTTTCGGCGGATGCCCTATCGGCTTGCTGAGGCCGAGGTTTTTCCAAAAACGCCAAGTAATTGGCCAACAACGGAGAACCATCAGCACCTGCTTAAAACTAGGAGGCACGTATGTGTGGTATTGTAGGATACCTGGGACCGAGATCGGCCCAGGAGGTTTTGTTGCAGGGATTGGAAAAATTGGAGTACCGCGGATATGATTCGGCGGGTATTTCGGTTGCGCAGGCGGCTGGACTGAAGACTGGTAAGAAAAAGGGTCGGTTGGTTCATCTGAAGGAACTGATGGCGGTGGAGGATTTCAGCGGAACGGCTGGTATCGGGCATACACGCTGGGCAACCCACGGGAAACCTTCGGATGATAACTCTCATCCTCACTGCGGCAACACAAGCCGCTTTTCGGTGGTGCACAACGGAATCATTGAGAACTACCAGGATCTGAGAAAAATGCTCAAGGAGAGAGGACATGCATTCTCCTCTGAGACGGATACGGAAGTGATTCCCCACCTGTTGGAAGAAAACTATCGGGGGGATTTCAAACAGGCTATGCAGGATACGGTGGCCCAATTGGATGGCGCCTATGCCATCTGTGCCATGTCAGCTGAGGATCCGGATACATTGATTGCGGTCAGAAAGGATTCACCATTGGTGGCCGGGATCGGTCAGGATGAGTGCTTCGTGGCCTCAGATATTCCTGCCGTGCTTAAGTACACCCGGGACGTCATAGTCTTTGAAGACGGAGATCTGGCGGTAATCACCAGGGATGGCATGCAGGTCTTCACGGTGGAGGGAGAACCTCTAGACAAACCTGTGACCAAGGTGGACTGGGATTTGGAAGCGGCCGAGAAGGGCGGATTCCCCCATTTCATGATCAAGGAGATTTTTGAACAGCCAGAAGCGGTGCGCAAGACTCTCGCAGGACGTATAGAAAACAATTCGGTCAAATTGGATCTGTCCATTACGGCCGAAGAACTTAAGAATATAAACAAGGTTGTGGTCATCGCCTGCGGAACGGCCAGTTATGCCGGTCGTGTGGGACGGACCTTGATCGAGAAGATATTGCGGATACCCGTTTCGGTCGACGTGGCCAGCGAGTTCCGTTACATGGATCCCATCGTGGATGAAAACACGTTGGCCCTGATCGTCAGTCAGTCGGGTGAGACGGCGGATACCTTAGCCGGACTAAAGGAAGCCAGAAGCCGGGGTGCCAAGGTTGTCTCTATTACCAACGTAGTGGGCTCCTCTATCGCCAGGGAATCGGATGAAGTCATCTATACCCAGGCGGGGCCGGAGATTGCCGTAGCCTCAACCAAGGCCTATGTGACCCAGCTGATCGCCATCTATCTTCTGACCCTGCATCTGGGACGGATCAAGGGATCCATCAGCGACGAGAAAATTGGCGAAATGGTTCAGGGACTGAAAGAGCTGCCGGACAGGATCCAGGACATCCTCGCACGTAAGGATGAGCTGATCGCCATGGCAGAGGACATCAAGGACAACGAGCACGTCTTCTTCATCGGACGGGGCGTGGACTTCACAGCTTCACTGGAAGGGGCTCTCAAACTGAAGGAGATCTCCTACATCCATGCGGAGGCCTATGCGGCAGGAGAACTAAAGCATGGCACCTTGGCCTTGATCGAAGAAGGTACACCAGTGATCGCCATCTCCACCCAGAGTCATCTGAGGGAGAAGACCATCAGCAACATCAAAGAAGTGAAAGCCAGAGGCGCCAAAGTCTTCTCGCTCTGCTTCCATGATTGCGAGGGTATGGAGCTGGAAAGCGACAGTTTATTCGGCTTGCCGAGTACCCAAGAAGTGTTGGCACCGGTGGTGACGGTTATTCCGTTACAGATGCTAGCCTATTACGTCTCGGTCGCAAGGGGCAACGATGTGGACAAGCCCAGAAACCTAGCCAAGAGCGTGACAGTGGAGTAAGCCGAAGAACAAATGACGTTAATAAGCAATTGAATGGAATCCGGACGGTTAATACCGTTTTAGGATTCCATTTTTTCTATGCATGGTGGGCTGGATGAGCATTTTGCCTTGAGTGGGGTAGAATAAGCTTAAGAGGCACGAAAGGAAGGAATCATGAAGATCATTGGTGTGGATTGTGCAACCCAGAAGAAGAAAACTGGTTTGTCGCTGGCTACTTATGAGGAGGGACAATGCTGCCTTCAGGAGGCCAGGACGGGTGAGGGGGAGAAGAGTGTAGCGGAAATTATTTCGGATTGGCTCTTGGAAGGGGAAACGTTCCTGCTGGCCCTGGACGCTCCGCTGGGATGGCCGGTCCATCTTGGAGAAGAACTGCACAGCCACCAGGCAGGGGAGTCCATATATGTAGAACCGAACAAACTGTTCCGCAGGATGACGGACAAGTACGTCAAGGGGAAGATAGGTAAAGTCCCGCTGGATGTCGGGGCCGACCGGATTGCGCGCACGGCTCATACAGCTTTATCTCTGGTCGGGGAACTGAGGGAATTAAACGGGATGGAACTGGGCGTGGCCTGGGATCCTTTTAAGGTCGACAAGGGTGCTATTATTGAAGTATATCCGGCGGCAACCATGAAAACCTACGGCATTATCAATTCCGGTTACAAGGATGCCGGCAAAGAGAGTCTTAGGGAAAGCATGCTGCAGGACCTTAAAGGCTACATGGAGATTGATTCATCATTAGATGCTGCGCTGGTGTCCAATGCGGATGTACTGGACAGTGCCTTCTGCGTACTGGCAGGGATGGACTTCCTCAAAGGAAAGGTGTATATGCCGGCAGATAAGCAGCTGGTCCGTAAGGAAGGTTGGATCTGGTTCCGCAAAGCATGACGGCTTGACTGTAAAGCGGCTTTATAGCCTTTACTGATACCGGTAGATAATATTAATAGTTTGAGGAAACCTAATGAGAAGGACTATTTTCAATCTAGCCATGAGTGTGGACGGATATATTGCGGAAGAGGACGGAAGCTTTGCTTGGATTCAGGGGGACGGCGACAGCAGCCGCGATACCGATGAAGTCTTTGATTTTCCTACATTTGTAGACAGCGTGGATGTCATTGTCATGGGATCCAAATCCTACGAGGACTGTGGTGTCGAAAGCATTGAGAATTACCAGGAGAAGAAATTAGTCGTGGCGACCTCGCGTGAGCTGGAAGGCCCGGGGAATGTGGAGTTCATCGATGGTGATATTTGTGCACGCATCAGGGGACTGAAAGAAGAGAATGGCAAGAATATCTGGCTTTTCGGAGGAGCGAGTTTTGCGGACGCATTCATCAAGGAGGACCTGATTGACGAGTACATCATCGGTATAATCCCGGTCATTCTGGGAGCGGGTCGGCCGCTGTTCCTAGGAGACAATCCCACCTTGAAGTTGCATTTGGAGGAGTGTACGGTGCAGGAAGGGATACCCATATTGCGCTACAGCAAGAGATAGGCACAATTACAACAAATAGGAGGAGAGCCTGGATTGTTCCAGGCTCTC
>DAOUPV010000026.1 GCA_030625965.1 Clostridia bacterium | reverse complement strand
CTTAAGTATCAGTTTGGTAGTCTAATTTGACTCGTTACTTTTACTCATTACTCTTTCGAGTATGGTTTTGCTTTTTTTCGATTCATTAATTGAATCGGGCATGTATTTGTTATTCACTGTTCAGTTTTCAAAGACCAAATGTTTCGCACCGTGTTTCTGGCGCTTAATCAATATAGCATAGCAAGAACCCTGAGTCAACGATTATCCCATATTTTGGCTACATTTTTTTGCGTATGGCACAGGAATTATAAAACACCGCAAGAAATCGCCTGAAGTACCTCCCCTGCAACAGATAAAGTCCGGGCTCCCGCCCTTCTATCAACCAAAAAAACAGGCGGCCCGGGAATCCCGGACCGCCTGCGGTTGTGCTTTATTTGTCTGCCATATTTTTGTATGATTCGTAACGCTCTTGAGCGCTTTCTTCCGCTTTGGCGAACAGCTCTTCAGCCACATCCGGGAAGGATTTGGTCAATGAGGTGTATCGCACTTCCCCTGCCAGGAATTCCTGGAAGGATTTGCTGGGCTCCTTGGAGTCCAAAGTGAACGGATTCTTACCTTCCGCTTTCAGGGTTGGGTTGTAACGGTAGAGATGCCAGTATCCGGCTTCCACCGCTTCCTTGGCCCGGTTCTGAGAACGTCCCATACCTTCCTTAATACCATGGGTGATACAAGGCGAGTAAGCGATGATCAGGGACGGACCCGGATAAGCTTCTGCCTCAGCTACAGCCTTGAGGAATTGGTTCTTGTTGGCGCCCATGGAAACTTGTGCCACATAGACGTAACCGTAGGTAGTCTGCATCAGACCAAGATCCTTCTTCTTCACCTTCTTACCGGAAGCCGCAAACTTGGCTACCGCTGCCGTCGGTGTAGCCTTGGAAGACTGACCACCCGTGTTGGAGTAAACCTCGGTATCGAATACCAATACATTCACGTCGTCGCCAGAAGCCAATACATGATCCAAACCGCCGTAACCGATGTCATACGCCCAGCCGTCACCACCGAAGATCCACAAGGATTTCTTGACCAGAGTATCGTCTCTTTCCAGTACGCGGGCGAATATTTGCTGTACGCGTCCCGAAACAGCAGTTGTATCGAAGGCTGCCAGGATCATCTCTTTGCCGCGCTTGGATAGACCTGCATCATCCTTGTTGGCCAACCAGTATTCGGCAGCTTCCTTGGCATCCTGCGGGGCATCCAGGGTTAACAGTTCTTCCAACATGCGAACGATACGGTCGCGGATCTGATTGATACCCAGTAGCATACCGTAGCCATACTCAGCGTTATCCTCAAAGAGGGAGTTGGCCCAAGCAGGCCCTTGGCCCTTATCGTTGGTGCAATATGGTGTTGACGGAGCGGACCCTCCCCAGATGGAAGAACATCCTGTCGCATTGGCGATTACCATGCGCTCTCCGTACAGTTGTGTAATTACTTTGGCATAAGGCGTCTCGCCACAACCCGCACAGGCTCCGGAGAATTCCAGATACGGTTGTGCAAACTGGCTGCCTTTTACGCTAAATTTGTTTACTAAATCGTCTTTAACTGTTACCTTCTCGATCAGATAATCCCAGTTCACGCTCTCTTCATCAACCACTTTTTCAAGCGGCGTCATCTCCAGTGCGTTTGCCGGACAGATATCCGCGCAGTTGCCACAACCTGTGCAGTCCAAAGGACTGATCTGGATCTTGTATCCCAGACCTTCCAATCCCTTGCCTTTGGCATCCAGGACGGTCATGTCATCCGGTGCACCGACCTTCTCCTCATCATTCAGGAGGAAAGGACGAATTACAGCATGGGGACATACGAAGGAACACTGGTTGCATTGGATACACTTGTCGCTGATCCATTCCGGAACCTTCACAGCGATGCCGCGTTTTTCGTAGGCCGCAGTTCCCTGTGGGAAGTGGCCGTCTTCAGCACCAGCGAACGTGCTGACTGGTAGCGCATCTCCGGCTTGTCTATTAACAGGAATCACTACTTTTTCAATATATTCCGGTACTTCTTTTCCGGCTTTCTCTTCATCTGTAGCATCCGCCCAGCTAGCTGGAACTTCGATTTCAACAAGTGCATCTACACCTTTATCAACGGCGTCCCAGTTCATCTTGACGATTTTCTCGCCCTTCTTACTATATGCTTTCTCGATGGAATCCTTCAGGTAGCCAATGGCTTCGTCCATGGGGATAACCTTAGAAAGCGTAAAGAAGGCAGACTGCATAATCATATTGGTGCGGTTACCCAGTCCGATTGCTCCGGCAATGCCGGTTGCATCGATAGTATAGAATTTGACATTCTTAGCAGCCATGTCGCGTTTCATAGAAGCTGGAAGCTTCTCTTCCAATTCCTTGGTATCCCAACCACTGTTCAGTAGGAAGGTACCACCATCCTTGATGCCGGCCAGCAGATCATACTGATTGACATAGGACTGCTGTGAGCAAGAGATAAACTCTGCATTATTAATCAAGTAGGTCGACTTAATGGGGTTCTTACCGAAACGCAAGTGGGACATGGTCACGCCGCCTGACTTCTTAGAGTCGTAGGCGAAATATCCCTGCGCATACATATCTGTATTGTCACCAATAATCTTGATGGCACTTTTATTGGCACCCACGGTTCCATCGGAACCCAGACCCCAGAACTTACAGGAGATGGTGCCTTCCGGAGAAGTAACCAAAGTTTTGCCTATCGGCAAGGACAGGTTGGTCACGTCGTCGACGATACCCAGTGTGAATCCATCCTTCATTTCACCTTCCAGATTCGCGTAAACTGCTTCAATCTGGTTCGGCGTAGTATCCTTGGAGCCCAATCCGTAGCGACCGCCTACAATTTCCGGTGCATTTTCTCTTCTATAGAATAAGGAACGAATTTCCTGGTACAAAGGTTCACCCAATGCGCCCGGTTCCTTGGTGCGATCTAATACTGCAATCTTTTTCACATTGGCAGGAATCTCGGACAGGAGATACTCCGGTGCGAAAGGTCTGAACAGGTGAACTTTGATCAGGCCGACTTTCTGGCCCTGCTTGTTCAGGTAATCTACCGTCTCTTCGATGGTCTCTGTAACCGAGCCCATGGCGATGATGATATTCTCTGCCTCGGGATCACCGTAGTAATTGAAGGGTTTGTAGGTCCTGCCAGTCTTTTCACCGATTTTCTTCATATAATCAGCCACGATATCTGCCGTATCATCATAGAAACGATTCGCGGATTCCTTGGCCTGGAAATAGATATCGGAATTCTGAGCCGTACCTCTGGTCACCGGATGCTCCGGATTCAGCGCATTATCACGGAAGGCTTTAACTTGATCCCAATCTACTAAATCTCTATACTCTTCGTCGTCCAGCAATTCAATCTTCTGGATTTCGTGGGAAGTTCTGAATCCGTCAAAGAAATGAACGAATGGAACACGTCCCTTGATGGCCGCCAAGTGAGCGACACCAGCCAGATCAGCTGCTTCCTGAACGCTTCCGCCTGCCAACATAGCAAATCCGGTCTGTCTTGCAGCCATAACATCGGAGTGATCTCCGAAAATGGACAGCGCATGGCCTGCTACAGCTCTGGCGGTAACGTGAAATACGCCCGGCAATAATTCGCCTGCGATTTTATACATATTGGGTAGCATCAGCAATAGTCCCTGTGATGCCGTAAAGGTCGTGGTTAATGCGCCGGCCGCCAAGGACCCGTGCATCGCCCCCGAGGCGCCTCCCTCGGACTGCAATTCTGCAACGTGTACGGTTTGGCCAAAAAGGTTTTTCCTTCCTGTAGCCGACCATACGTCAACGTACTCCGCCATGGGTGAAGACGGAGTAATGGGGTAAATTGCCGCGACATCTGTAAACATGTAAGCCACATGTGCTGCCGCAGTGTTACCATCCATGGTTTTCATATACTTTCCCATAGAATGTTCTCCTCCATTATTAAATTATTATAGATAAAGCTTAAGGTTATTAAGCTCGACTATCTTTTTCAGCCGATTGCACAAGGTTATTTAACATATCGGCATACTTATCCCAAAAAGGACTAATAGATTATACCACAAATCATATTTTTGTGAATTGTAAAATGACACCTGCTAAAAATCTTTTCTGCCTTCCAGGGCATAGCTCAATGTCAGTTCATCCGCGTACTCCAGTTCTCCACCTATGGGAAGTCCATGGGCCAGTCTGGTAATACGGTCTACCTTTCCCTTTAGGAGTCTGGCTATATACATTGATGTCGCTTCTCCCTCCACCGAGGGGTTTGTAGCCAGGATGACCTCTTTGAAGTCACCCTCCTCCACTCGTCGGACCAGCTCTTTGATTCGAAGATCCTCAGGCCCCATATTCTCCATCGGGGAAATGGCCCCGTGAATCACATGATATTGCCCGTGGAACTTGCCGGACCTCTCAATGGAAATGACATCTTTGGGTTCTTCCACCACACAGAGTATCTCCGCACTTCTGTTAACATCATCGCACAAGGCACACGGGGTGACATCCGTAAGATTGAAACAGACCGGGCACTCCACGATGGTTTCCTTGACCACGATCAGCGCATCGGCTATCTGGCGCACACTCGCCTCCGGCATGAAAAGAATCTTGTACGCCAGGCGCTGGGCCGTCTTGGGTCCGATGCCTGGCAACTTGGTCAGTTGTCGGATCAGGTTCTCTATTGCCTTTACGTTACGCATGATTCCCTCTACATTCCTGGCAAGTTCAAGCCTCCGGTCACTTTCTGCATTTCACTGGCCGCCATTTCCTGAGCTTTTCTCATGCCCTCGTTAACTGCCCCCAGAATCATGTCCTCCAAAATCTCTTTGTCTTCTGGATCAATAGCATCCTGGTCGATTTCAAGCTGCTTGAGTTCCAGTTTGCCGCTGACAACCACACGTACGACTCCTCCGCCGCTGGTAGCTTCCACTTCCTTATCTTCCAGTTCCTTTTGAACACGTGCCATCTCTGCCTGCATCTTCTGTGCCTGTTTCATCATATTCTTCATGTTGCCAAATCCCATCTTACTAATCCTCCATTATTATGATTTTATCCTCACCGAAAATACGTTTTACCGTATTGACGATATCGCTCGTTTCCATCTTTTCTTCCTGTACCGCATCCTCTTCCAGAGTGCATACCAAGGCACACTTACTACCGCTGGCAGCCATGAGGCACTCTTCTACCTTCTTCTTGTGTTGGGGTTTTTCAGCGTTACCTTTATGGAACTCGTAGGCCTTAGAAAAACGCAGAATCAGTCTCCCTTTTTCTAGTTTCGGCGTTCCTTCCTTGACGAACGCCAACGTAGTAATGTCCTTCTGCTCCTTAAGGCTTTGCAGCACTTTGCTCCACAAGTCATCCACATCGACAGAAGCTACTGTAGGTGTCAGTATCGGTGTCGCTGTTTCGGCCGGTGTTACTATCTCTGGTTCAGCTTGAACCGGTGCAGGAGCAGGCTTATCCTCGACAATCGCTGCCACTCTTTCTTCCACAACGTTATCATCTTTAAGCGCAACGGGAGCGGTAATTTCCACCACTCGTTCCTCAACAATCACTGGTTTGGGCTCAGCGATCGTCGCAGCGGACACATCGAACAGACGTGACAGCTTGATGACCTCTACCTCTAGGAGCAATTGGCCATCGCCTTCATACTTCATCTTATTCTGCAAAGGTGCCAGTTGCTCCACCATGGTCAGAATCTTATTCCTACCTACAGCCTCACCCTGGCTCCGCATTCGCAGCGCCTGTTCACTGGTCGTACTGACCAGGTCCATGCTTCCATCCCCCAACTGAAGAATTAGGAGATCTCTGAAATATTGAATTAGATCACGAAGCAGCTGCCCCGCCTGCTTGCCACGTTGCAGTGCTCCCTGCAGCGCAAGCAGCGCCTTGGCCGTCTGCCCTGAGCGGATATGCTCCACCCACTCGTATAAAAACTCGTCTTCAGCGATGCCGATAATGTCCGCCACCCGGGCTGTGCTCAGCGATTCTTCGCTGGCGCTCAGGCATTGGTCCAGCATGCCGAGCGCGTCACGCAGTCCGCCGGCAGCCATCTTGGCGATGAGACGAAGCGCTTCATCTTCCGCCTGGAAACCACCTTCTTCAATTACCAGTCTCAACCTCCCAACGATCTCTTCCAACGCGATACGATGGAAATCGTACCGTTGACAGCGCGATAGGATGGTCATGGGAATCTTGTGTGGTTCTGTGGTAGCTAAGATGAATACCGCATGTGCCGGCGGTTCCTCCAGCGTCTTCAAGAGTGCATTAAACGCCTCTGGCGTCAGCATGTGTACCTCATCGATGATGTAGACCTTGTAACTGCCTTCGGCCGGGGTTAACTTGATTTTCTCTCTCAGCTCCCGGATCTCATCGATACCACGATTGGAGGCGGCATCGATCTCCAATATGTCCATAAAGGAGCCTTCATTTATGCGCACACAATGCTCGCACTTGTTGCACGGCTCTCCATCCTTAAGATCTAAACAGTTGAGTGTTTTGGCCAAAAGTTTGGCCATGGTGGTCTTTCCGGTTCCCCGGGTGCCACAAAATAAATAAGCGTGGCTAATCCGGCCACTTGCCAATGCATTCTTTATGGTCGCGACGACATGATTCTGTCCTACGACTTCTCCAAATGTCTGTGGTCTGTATTTCCTGTATAGTGCCAAATAGCTCATCTTGTCCCTCCATAGAAAGCCCTTACATCATTTTAACAAAAATTCAGCGAATTATCCCTTTAAATAGCATAAAAAAAACAGATTTCTGCCAAGGCAAAAATCTGAAATATTTATAGCCGTACACCTAAATTCGAAAACCATCTCCAAGCGTTACTAACCACAGTTAGCTCCTGCCAGGTAGACCTCCGGCACACGAAAAGATTCACTTACCGCTGCTTCCTTCCGGATCTGGCGGGGTTCATGAGTTTCCGTTGCGAAGGGCCCAACAATCAACACCACTTATGGCAGGCTGACCTCCAAAACGATCCCCTCGTAAAGGCATTCGATCTCGCTATAGCGGATTGCGAGTACAGGGCACCGCTACCTCCCCATCTAGTACGGCAAACTCATAATGGCGGAGAGAGGGGGATTCGAACCCCCGTGACGGTTTTAAAGCGCCAACACGATTTCCAATCGTGCGCCTTCAGCCAGACTCAGCCACCTCTCCACTTGTTAAGACTTTTACTATTATAGCATGCTAACGCATACTGTCTAGCCCTATTTTAAGGGTTTTCAAAAATTCTCGGGTTGATATCGTAATCACGATTAATGCGAGGCATACGATTTTACCCCAAATAAGGCACACGATTACCAGCATTCTTCGCTTATCATTGTAACAAATTACCAAGTATTAATCACGAAGTATTTCGACTTATTATAATGAAGCAATTCTGTTACTTAAACAAAAAATGCGACAGTACCTCCATATAACCTATAGGAAGAATTTGTCGCATTTTAAATATCAGTTTTTCATCAAGAGATTATTTTGTGAACTATCAATCCCTCAGGTAAGAATCAGAAAACCTCTATCCTTTCGGTACCCCCCCCATCTAATAAACAACTTTTAAGATTTCATTAATATTCTGTGATACATCAATGGTAAGCGTAATAAGTAATTGAATATAAGCAGTATTTATATTAGACTGATAACATACGTTAGGCGAATTAGAGCAGATCTTGTAATCACTATTTATAGTACCAGGGAGCATTGCGAATGAAGAAAAAGGATATTACCATCACTGAAATAGCTAGTTTGTCTGGAGTTAATATCTCCACAGTTTCTAGAGCAATTAATCACCCTGAAATGGTTGCAGAAAAAACTAGACAGAAAGTTATGTATTATGTTAGGAAATATGATTACAAACCCAATCTTTTTGCGCAAGGATTGCAGACTAAAAAGAGTAGAATCGTAGCTCTTGTAGTGCCGAATTTTTCAAATCTATCGTTTGCTAATATATCAAAAGGAGTGCAAGAAAGACTTAATCTTTCAGATTATTCTATAGTAATCTTTAATTCTCATGAAGATGAACTTTTAGAGAGAAGGATATGTAAAGAAATTGCTAAGTTACATATAGATGGTGTCATCTTTGCCTCTGGAAGTAGCCTGATACCACCAATAGATTTATTGCCTGAAGATACGGCTAAACTCTTTATTGATAGAGATGGGAGTGATATTAATGTGGACTCACTCATCTTCGATTTTGCTGGTGGATTAGACAAGGCAGTAAAGCACTTGAAAGTTAGGAACCATAGGAAAATCGCACTGATTGCAGGCGATATTAGTTCGTATACTGGCCAAGAGAAAGTATTAACTTTTAAGAAAGCTTTACAAAAACATGAATTACCATTGCACCCAAATTGCATAGTAGATACACTATGGTCTGCAAAAGAAGGATGGAATGCCACAGAAAAACTTTTAAGTATGGAAGAGGCTCCTACGGCAATAATCGCTGCAACGGATACATTGGCCTTGGGAGCAATAGGCGCAGCAGCATCTAGAGAATATAAGATTCCTGAGGAAATTTCTATTGTTGGCTTCAATAATGAGCCTGGCAGCGAATGCTTCAATCCTCCTCTTACAACCATGAAATTTAGTGATTATGGCATAGGAAATGATGCGGCAACTCTTATCTTGAAAAGAATTTATCAACCTGACAGTGAATTGATCACTACCAAGTATTCACTTGAAATAATTGAAAGAAATACGGTGGGGAATGCACGAAATTATTAACAGAAACACACATTAAATATGCAGACTTAATTGCAATAGCAAATGCCCACTTACCGTATAGATTGAAAATTAAGCAATAGCAAGGCTTTCCATTTTGAAAACCTGTAAGGGGAGGGTACGATACCCAGAATTTTACGAGGTAGGTTGTTACACCAGTTTTGGATCCGGACAATATCTTCGGTTGCCAAATCCGCAAAGGATGTACCTTTCGGGAGAAACCTTCGTATCAGGCTGTTGTGCTTCTCGTTTCCACCTTTTTCCCATGAGCTGTAAGGATGACAAAAGAATGCTTTCATCCCCAGGGCCTGAAGCTGGTCAGCAAGCCCATAGAACTCGCTACAGTTGTCTGCTGTGATTGTCTAGAGACTTGGGGAGAAATGATTCCCGCTGGCTTCCTGAAGACGCCTGAGCGCCCCGTTGCCACACTCAGACGTATCGATTTCCAGTGACCAAAGGTCTCACGGCCACTTATATCCTGCGGCCTGTTCTCAATGGAGTCCCCCAGGATACGCTTATTCTCCCGACACCACTGCTTCCTAGGCTTTCGGCCGACTTTCTGCAGCAGATCGATATTCTTAACGGAATCACGAACACAGGGCAGGTCTTTGGTCTCTTGATTTACTCTGTACTCGCCAACGATGGCATCAAGTGCCACTTCATTTCAAGGATCATCTTCTGGGCGTGATTTAGAAAATCTGAAACCAGAATGGCTTTGAATTTGATACCACGTCGGGGACGGTTTTCTTAATAAACCCGCTGTCCTGCATCCAGGAAGTATTGATTCCTCTCGGTTAAATCACTGTTACGCTGATTTACAGTGCCTCGGCGCAGTTCTCTTTGACCCAATTTCAAATTCTTGAAACTTCTTGGTGCTGTGGTATGCTGTGTTTGTGCCATCGTCCCAAACTCCGTATTTATTTTGTTTGTCGTAAATCAATCATACATGGTATTGGGATTGTGGCGCACTTTTTATTTTGCACTGATTGGGTGATGCATTTGATTATACAATCAAATATATTGGAAAAGCAGCCTAGAAACTAAGAAAAGTTATACATATGGATTGAGTGCTCAGGTATCAAATTATAACCGCACTCCAATTTCTCGGATTCTTTTTTGACACTTCCTGATCAATTGTTTCTCATCAGCAAAATTAATTTGGTAATTCTCCATTAGCACTCTTCCATTTACAATCGTAGTATGCACATCATTCCCGTTGGCATTGAAAACGATAGCTGATTCAGGCTTATGAACTGGTGCAATATGGGGTTTTTCCCAGTCAACCAAAATTATATCAGCTATGTATCCCGGTACAATTCTTCCCAAATTATCACATCCAAGTAGTTGAGCGCTCATATTAGTTGCCATATCTATCATATCTTCCGGCTGCAAAACCATTGAATCAAGATTATTTACTTTGTGTAAACATGCACCCATTTTTAATACTTCCATCATAACCCCTTGAATATCTTGTCCTAAAGTAACCTTGATGCCTCTTTCTCTCATTTCGGGCACCCGAGCAATGCCTGAAGCGATATACATATTTGAGATTGGACAGTGTATCACAGTGGTCCCAGTCTGTCTGATTAATTCCAATTCCTGGTCGTTCACCCAAATCCCATGTACAAGCTGAGTATCTACGCCCAAAATTCCTATATCATAGAGAAACTCAACCTCTCTCTTATCATACAGATCTAAACATTTGTTAACCACACTCTCTGTTTCAGCTGTGTGAATTTGAAATTTCAGACCGTTGCTCTGTGCAAATGCATGTGACCTCTTGTGAAGTTCCTTAGTGCAACCTCTTACGCTAATTGGACCCACAGAGATGCTTAATCGCCCATCCTGAGTGCCGTGCCATTCTTTGTTCAAGCGTTCAAGCGATTTCATGATTGTGTCATCCGTTTCCTGAAGCAAAGGAGCATTGGGATTATTATTGCTAAAAGTTCGACATAGCACCCCCCTTACCCCTGATTCTTTCATAGCATTTAAAACCATATCTGACGATTGATCCGTGGTATGAACATAATGTTGATCAATAACTGATGTGGTGCCGCTTTTAATATTTTCAATACAACCTAATAAACCGGCCAAATAGAAATCACGCTCTTCCATTGCTATTGAAAACGGCCATATTACTTCATGAAGCCATCTTAGTAAGGGTTTATCATCTGCTAATCCTCTCATGAATGTTTGGAATAAGTGAGTATGTCCGTTGACCAAGCCAGGCATGATGATTTTTCCTTTAGCATCGATAGTCTTCGAAGCAACTTTCTCCCAATACTCTAGTTTTCTTGTATCCACACCCACTTCACGAATTATATTATCCTCAATCCAAACCCAACCGTTTTCAATAACAGAATGTGTCGAATCTAAAGTCAAAATCCAACCGTTTTTGATTAGCAATCCTTTGTCCATACATACAACCTCCTTCTATTCAAACTCATTTAGGCATGGTGATTTTTCACCATATGCCAATCACTCCATTTTTTCGTAAGCGTCAAACCAACAACACAAGGAAATCACATCAATGTTATGAGAGAAAGTTTCTACGTAGGGCTTGCTGAACGAATCAGCAAAATGCGAAATCACTCCTAAATCGAGGGGTACACCTCAGAAAATATAGGTAATTGAGTCATCCGAGCTTCTTTGGAAAAAAAGGTAAAAAGAATCTTAGACCTATGTCCAGATTCATCACCATGAACTGCAAAATAATGCTGGTCTTTGTGGTATCCTCCAGCTTGGTCTTAAGCGGGTTCAGGCCATATCTCCTTTTTGTAACACCGTAGGTGCCTTCTACTGCATTTCTTTCTCCAGAGTCTTCTTTGGCTATGCGTTTCTCGTCTGGATCAACATGCTTGGGTGGCCTACCCAACCTGGGGCCGCTTATGCGGATACCCAGACCGCTTAACCATTGCCGGTTCTCACGGTTTCTGAAGATGGAGTCCGCTAGTACCGCTACAGGAAGATAGCCGAAACGATGGTAGTAATTCCTCACGGCATCCTGTAGCAGCAGGCCTTCATTGTAGTTATTAAAGTTCAGTTCCTCAAACAGCGTAAAGCCTTCCACCACCGAGGTGGTGACCTTGCAACCGAACTCTACGTTCGCTCCAGCTTTACCTCTGACAATGGGACGAACATGTGGCTGCTGGATACTGGTAATCCGGTCCGGTACCGAGTGGGTCCGGGTGTCATACATGTACTTTCGCTGTTCATAAAGTTTCTCTATGGTTTCCAGTTATCGCTGTTGTTTGGCGTTCAGTAAAGATGCGCGTTCCGGATTCTCCAGATAGCGGTGCACGTACACCAGGTCGCGACCGACATACCCCAACTGCTTGCCAAGCGCCTTTCTCAGTTTTTTCTTAGGCTTCTTGCGCAGCTTCTCCACTTGCAGATATGCTTTCCTAGCTTGATTACGGTAGGTTCTGGGTTTCTCTTTTTTTCCGATATCAGGTGCATGCAGTTTATCGATTAAGCCTTCCAGTATCCCCTCGCCTTGTTCAGCAAATGCAAGTCGGTCGGATACTTTATATCGCTTGGTGCACAGGTTGCATCCAAAATCAGTTTCCCGCGATGGTCCACGTCATCCGGGTCAATCTGTCCGGTTTCGCTTTCATCGATTCTATGGCAGGAACCTGCTTCGCCATGGTCATCCAGAGTATCGTCTTGTTTTTCTTCCTGTCATCTTGCAAGTTCAGCCTTAACGATGGTCTCGTTGATCTCCATCATGATCTCAGGAGTGAAGCGTTTTCTGAAGTGTGTCATCATCGAGCTATGAAAAGGAGGTTTCTGACCATCAAAGCCCTTGAAGCCCAGGAAAAGCTGCAGGTAGGGATTCTCCATAATCATTTGCGGTACATCCGCATCCACCAGCTTCAACTTAGTTTGTATGATCAGGGCGCCCAGTGCAACCCGCAACGGAAACGCTTTCTCACCTTTATTCGTCGGCTTGAAGTTCTCTGCATAATCATCTTCGAACTCGCTCCAGGGTATCATTTCCGATAGGGTAACCCATCGGTTATCTGGGCACAGTTTCCCGCCAAACGGCAGGTAGAACTCATCGATTAGGGATAGCTGCATTGATTCTTTGGGATACATTTCAGTTGCCTCCGTCTGCAAGGGTTTTGGTATGATTTATGTAAAACCTTTGCATCTATTATACCAGAAAAAGGCTGTAACCCGCTAGTATCAAGGGTTCTGGTTCGTTCAGCAAGCCCTACGTATCAAGTAAGTTTTTATAACCGAACAAGAATTTCGCTCTTGAAGCTCTTGAAAGAGAAATGTTGTCTAGTTTAGTGTTGACAATCCACATGCTTATTGCCCGAATTTAGTGTGATCAATAAAGAATCAATCCCAATAGGATCCGGATTGGCTGTAGGAGCATGGGAATCGGAGATCACCTTGATTGGGTGCTGCGCTCATGGTCGTCAGAAGTTCGTTGAAGCGCAAAAGCACTTCCTGCAGATCACCAAGATATCGAAGTAACCTCAAAAACCAAACTTGACTTCCCCAACCAGTTTAGGGCCACTCAAGAAGCTGCGCGTCCTTGAGCGCTCTGAGAATATTCAGAACTGCAAACGCTTCCTACTTGGTAGCTTTTCCAGTTTGGGACAAACGGCAGCAGTCCGCGCTGGCGTATTGCCGAAACTTACAGCATTTTCACTAGGACGAGCGTTATTATCTGAACAATAACTGGACTGAACGATCCATCAAACACTTTGTCAGCAGTCGGAAGAACTACTATCCTGATGTATGATATCAAAAAAGCAAGATGCTAAATTCCTCGTCATAATGGCGAGAGCTTCTTGATTAAATCGTCTTGTGGCTATATTGTATGCTTGCATTATTTATACAAGTAGCCTTCATTGAAAACAGGGACAAATACATATCATAATTTATGCGTTCATCCCTGTTATCCGCTGCAATTTCACTGTTTGTATTGAACCCAGTTGTAAAATGCAACAACAGTAGTCAGACTATTTTAGGAATACAGATTCAACATAATCTCTCACTACGAGTTCCCCCGTAAGAACCTCATCCTGTATTCCAAGAATTATATTCATCTTTTCTGTTCCAAGCTTCTCTTCAGAATTATAAAACGGGGCATAGTATACAGCACCTTCGCGAGCACCGAAATAATAGAATCGATTTTCAATTTCGTCTTCCATCCACAATTCAAACATAGTTAATATCGCTAGTGGGTAATCTGCAATTATACTTGTCAGTACTGTATCCGGAGCAATTTCATTTTTATCTGTATTAATACCAATAGCATAAATGCCTTTAGCTTGTGCACCTTCAATCACACCAATTCCTGCAGTACCACAATTTTCGTAAATGACATCAATACCGTCTTCCGCCATTGCAACTGCCAGCTCTTTTCCAGCTGTAGCATCTATCCAATTCCCCACCCAAGCAGCTACAACTGTAACATCCGGATTAACATATTTCGCTCCTGCTTCAAAAGCATTCAGACCATCAATAAGTTGTGGAAACTCCATACCTCCAATATGACCAATCTTATTTGTTTTTGTTGCTAAACCCGCTACAACGCCCGCCAAAAAACCCATGTCTAAGCTGTCAACGTCATAAGATGCTAAATTGGGATCCTCTGCAATTTGTGCACCTCCAAGGAAAAACTGCGTTTCTGGAAAATCAGGTGCTATCGCTATTGTAGCATCCGCATAAGCAAAACTGTGCGGAATAACAACATCAAAACCTTCGACTCCCATGTTATGCAGATGTTCTGGTACATCTGAACGGTCAGGACTTTCAATCAGTGAATAGTCGACATTATATTTTTCTGCAATTCTCAGAACACCATCATATCCTGCTTTACTCCACCCTGCGCTAATTGTGCTAGTAACCAATATTCCTATTCGAAAAGGCTCTTGTTCTTCAACTGCCTCAACAAGCAGTTCATCTGTACGTCCCTCCGCTACCGTATCTACCTCACTACATCCTGGTATACTGAAAGACATTATCCCCACTAACAACCAAACTAAACCTCTCTTCATCATAGAACCCCTTCCTTGATAATAACCCTCGTTCCATTTGATATTTAACCAAATTAGAACAGCAATAAGATGGCAATGTCTACCCTCGATTTGTCAGAAAAGCTCCTCTGTTGATGGCGTCGATGTCATTTATTTGAGTCAAACTGTTACTGCGATAAGAATATGCTAGCCAGTTGGTTAAGGGTTACTTGGGAAATCACAAACCCTTATATATAAGGGATTAAAGCCAATTCTTAGGGATACGATTAAACGACTGATTGTTGACCTATACTAACCACCAACTGGCTCAAAACTGGACATAGGAGTTATTCAGTAACCCCTAAGTCATTCAGAGTACTCTGAAGTGGCCTGCCTTCTCGGTCCCATCCTCTTAAATCATAATATCTATCTAGCATCTCATCTAAATGGATTACTTCAATACGTTTTTCTCCAGTTGGTATGAGTCCGGTTAACCGATCACCTGTATACACCTCAATTTCTAATGGCTCTTTAAGAAAACGCTCTGGGAGATAATCATCTTGACGTGAAAACCCCTCCCGAATGTTAAATAATCGTTCTAGATTGATTATCCGCTCCCCAGCTTCTAACAAACTATCCGACGTTTCTTCCTTCCCAAGAATTCTCAATCCTTCAGCAGCATCATCAGGTCCGACAGCATAGGTCTCCGGTGCTGAGAATTTACAAAGCCCCAACGAGTCACTAATAGCATTATAGTTCTCAGAAAATACAACCAGTTCAGGTTTGTTAATCTCAGTTGAAACATCAAGTACTTCTGGTAATAAATGAGCTAAAAATTTTTTCGCAGCCTTTTCATTGTATGCCACATCAATTGTTGGCAGTCCATATCCCCAATCTGCACCCCAGTTTGATACTGCTAACTGCAATCCAAATGACTTTGCTATACGTGGCTCCTGAGCAGATAGTTCAACCCCCTTACACTGCATTGCATATTTTAATGCCTCAGGGTTGATTTTAAACGCCGCATTTCGTGTGCCCTGACCAAGTTTTTCACCTATACCCGTCCTGTGTGCAATTTCTTCAATAATTCCAAGTATGGTATGGCGGTCTCCCCACAAATATGAATACTTCTCCTCTTTTATAAGATCTCGTTGTTTACACTCCATAGCAAATCCGATAACTCCGGCTGTTCCAATTTGGTCTAGTCCAAAGTCTATACACAGCCAATTGGCATAGATTAACAATTCCAAATTTGAGTTACCTATTCTAGGGCCTAGTGCCCATAAAGGCTCATATTCTGGTCCCTCGGTTTTGCATGCAAATGGGCCGCTCTCAATTTCGCTAAACCGCAAGCACCCGATGGGGCATGTCGGGCAATAGATATTATGTTTAACAAAGCGAGATAGTGCCTCTGCATCCAAATGGTTTGCTTGGGAGAACTTGTTTTCTTGATGGTTCCTTGTAGCCAAATTTCCAATCTGATTGTTAGATTGAACTAAAATTGCCTTCCCTTTTTCTCGAAGCCTTATTGAAGCAGGATGACTCTCAATTTGCTCATACATTATTTTTGAGTACTCGCTGAACGAGTCTGATGTTTTCAACTCTGCTTGTCCCTTAATTACAATAGCTTTAACATTTTTAGATCCCATAACAGCTCCCATACCTGTCCGGATTAAGTTTTGGTATCGGTCTGCCACAATGGACGCTAAAAGCACTTTGTTTTCTCCCGCAGGTCCAATAGCCATGATTTTAGAACTTGGATACCTCTCCTCGAGAATATCGTGGGTTTTACCAGTGGTTAAACCCCAAAGATCCTGCGCTTCTTCGAACTTCACTACATCGTTTTCAATAACCAAATAAATGGGTTTAGGTGAAACACCTTTTAAAGCTAGAAGACTAATCCCTGCCATTTTCATCTCACGGCCAAACTCTCCCCATGCGAATGCCGAACCATATCCCTCTGTCAATGGGGATTTAGCACTAACATGATACTGAGTACTTGCTGGCCAATCTGTGCCAACCAATAATCCTGGGGCAATTACTAAAATATTTTCACTGCTTAATGGATCAATCCCTGGAGGCAAGTTTTCGAATAAGTATTTGATGGCCAAACCTCGTCCCCCGTAATACTGTTCTACCCATTTACCAGGTATTATATTTTGTTCAATCATTCTAGTCGACAGTTCTATTTCCACCTGCATCCCGATAATATTCTTCAATATATCTGCCTCCTTCTTTCATGGCTTTGGTTGCGTATGCAACTCTAATGCCAATATCCTCCACTGATATCATACCGTTCTCATCTTCTCGAAGACAATTTTTGCAATTACCATGATTCCATACTTTCCCACCAGCGTAGTGGCCAATAGAACCTCCTACAACAACTATCCCTCGAGCCAAATAACAATTAATAATCGTACTGAGAGTGATTTCTTGGCCACCGTTTCGTGTTCCCCCAACTGCAATAGCTCCACCAACTTTGGTGAAGAGCCCCTGAGGATGAAGATGTCGAATAAACCTTAATCGATTAAAAAAAGTAAGCAGTTGTGGCGTAACATTCATTGTGTATACTGGCGAACCAATAATATATCCATCTGCCGCTAAAAACTTTTCAGTAATCTCTTGCATGTCATCCTGAATAACACACCCCTTCTTGTGTTTCACGCAGTAATCACAGTGGTTGCAAGTCTTAAGCTCCTTACCTCTTAGGCTAATAAATTCAGTCTCCACATCCTTAACCGAAGCAGCCTTATGTAATGCAAGCTTCACTGCTGCCTCAGTAGCACCTTTTCTTGGACTCGATGCAATCCCCAATATTTTTATCATTTCTACCTCCCTATATAATCTTGCCATTACTTCCAAATGCTCGCTAAATCACAGTTTTTCATATTAAATCAAAAGCATTCTATGGACCCCGTACGCATCAAGTGCCGGGGAAGGGGCGTTTTCGGGTACCACAAGCAAGCATCTTCACTATTGCTGTTATTGCAGTAACCCGACACCTCTTATGACTGCAAACCTCCCCTGTCTAACAGGCTTTTCCCGGTGTCCCAAATTCCTTCGTTCCGCCTATCCATAAAGTGGGTGGCATTGTGCTCCTATTCCGAGTCTGTGCTCTAATGGAATATAAACTGACTACCTGCTTTTGTATGTTCTACCTGATTTAACTTCGCTCTTAGTCCGCCGGCACTTCGTGGACGCCTACCCGATTTCCCATCTTTATTCTTCTACTGTTTTTCCCTATGCTGCTTGCGAAAGCCGTCTCTTGCTGTCGCTGAGCATCTTCTGCTCGTCAAATGAAAAGCCTTTGGTCCATATCCCAAAGATAACCCTGAGTAGCTTACAGCACAATGCAATCCGTGACCGCTTCTTCTTCAACGGGTTCTTGGGCCTTCCGGTATAGTACCTGCGCAACTCAGAGAACGCCTCATTCTTTGCCACCATCGGCAAAATCACCTGGAACTGGATAGGTTACACTTAGTTGGACAGATTTCTTAAGGTCAAGTAGAACGAATCCCATATGAATCAAGGAGGCATCACAATGACCAAAAGACCACGTAGAGAATTCACCGATGAATTCAAAACCCAAGTAGTTTAACTGTATTTGAGCTGAAAGACAAAATCATTAATTGTTAAAGAATATGATTTAACACCTTCCTCCCTTAACCGTTGGATCGAACAACACCAATCATCTGGCTCATCTAAGGAAAAAGACAACCGTAGTAAAACTGAGAATGAGCTCATTGAACTAAAAAAAGAAAATAATCAGCTTAAGATGGAGAATGATATTTTAAACCAAGCAAGCAGCGCTGATACTAGAACGAAAGTAGAAGTCATCAAGGCAAATACTCGATATCAGCAATGTGCGCCGTCCTGAAATTACCCAGAAGTTCGTTCTATTACGCAGCCCAAAGAAGATTCCATTACAGATGATGTCATTCGGATTTTCAAAGAAAGTCGGCGCAATTACGGTACGCGTAAGATCAAGAAAGAACTCGAGAAGCTTGACATATTGGCATCACGTCGAAGGATTGGGCGCATTATGCGTGAAAATGGCTTGGACTCAAACTATACAATTGCGCAGTACAAAGTTTATAGAACACCGGTAAACGATGAAAAAGCACGCAATGAAGTCAACCGTGAATTCAATGGTAGAAAACCATTAGAGGTTATTGTCAGCGATTTGACTTATGTGCGCGTAGCCGGTAAATGGAATTATATCCGCATCATTCTTGATTTGCACAACAGAGAAATTATTGGCTATAGTAGTGGCGCCAGGAAAGACGCCTTGCTCGTATATCAAGCATTTTCAACAATTCAGCATAATCTGAATGACATCATGATATTCCATACCGCTCGGGGAAACGAGTTCAAGAATAATACAATTGATGGTTTGATTGATACGTTCAACATCAAGCATTTTTTGAGTAAAAAGGGATATCCTTATGACAATACCGTTGCAGAATCTACTTTTAAAGTGTTCAAAACTGAATTTATATATCAAACAGTATTTCAATCTTTGGAGGAGCTTAAGCTAGAATTAGCCGATTATATAAACTGGTATAACAATGTGAGAATTCACTCATCACTAGGCTACTTAACACCAGTTGAATATAGATCTCTTGACCTTAGAAAAGTTGTCTAGTTTAGCGTTGACACTCCACTACGGGTTGTTAATAGTTTAACGGACCCCTACTACTGAATGAATCCTATTTTATTTTCAGTAAGATAGGTAGCAGACTATTATGCCCACTACCTAAATATAACTCTTAGCTAAATACACCATCAGAAGGTAGCGGCATCCCTAAATCAGCGGATAACTTCCTCATCTTCAAGTATAACTCTTTATGTTCATCAATAGGAGTCATAGTCTTCATATCATAAAGCTCGTTGATTGGCCTTCCGCATGGCGGTTCTTCTTTATGCCATTTCTCATAATCAGGAATAAGCGTGTTACAAATCTCATTGGCTTTTTCCAGGGTTAAGTTAGCTCCGGCTTTATGGCACGCTGCTGCAAACCAAATCTCAAGAGGTGTCAAGTGGTTTTTGTACTTACCTCCTGCCGATCTCGGTCCAATCGTATAAGTTAAGCCTGAAGCACAACTTGCCGCAAAGCCCGCGATGGTTTCTTTGTAGAACATTTCAGTGCAAGGGCCCGCAACCTGATTGATCGTTTTTAACATGATCAAATGAGTGTTTCTGGAAATTGCTTGAGTGGAAATGCTCTGACCCCATAATGCGTGTCTGTTGCAGTTTCCTGAATAACGGATGTCATAAATGGGAGCACCTGACATATGCGCTTGGTGTACCGAATACTGCAGAAGATCATCCGCGATAGAGGCAATGGCAGAAGTCTCTGAACCGCCCGTGAAACCACCCAACATATTGGGGGATCCTGATTCGATGTATCCGCCGACTGCCAGTGTCTGAACACATTTGTGCAGTGAACAATAATTGGTCTTGAGTGATGAGGGTATAAGCACCAAGGCGATCTGGGGCTGTTCAATCATCGCAAACGTCGCCAGGTTGCCGTACTCCGTACTGGAACTGGATACCAGCATGTTGGGCATACCCAAACGGCCCGCTCTGAACTGAGCTTCTTTCCTCAACTCCAGCTCATAGAAGGAGGCCGCAGTTTCATAGGGCGTGTTGGCCAGCAAGGGTGATCCATATACTGTATCCAGAGAAGGACCTTCATGCACGTCCACCAAATTGCTCTTGAGTGTTTCCGAAATAAGGGGAACATAGTATTCCTCATTCATCTGAATGGACAAAGGACCGCCGAAGATCGGGGCATTGCCATCTTCCGGCTTACGGGCCTTGATTACTCTTCTGTCCAGGCCGGTACCCAAAGGAAGTTCTCTGGGGGCTGAGGCAACACTTGCCGCCAACTCTTCTTCCGTGACATGTACTACCGTCTCGGTGTCAGTGTTGTAGATACCCAGTCTTAGCGCTGCTTCCCAGCCGGCTTCATAGTATCTGTCCGCCAGGTCCACATCCATATTGACCGGATTTTTCGGATCACAAGTCCCCAGCAGATCATACTTCTTGGCGATTTCCGTTAGTGTCTTGGGTAGGATTTCATAGTCCCATTCCTTCTCGGTAACCCTCTTACCCATCTTGCCTCGGTCCATATATTTGATCAGTTCTTTAATTGAATGGCTCATAACGTATCTCCTCTTCTCTCTATACTATTCAATAATAATCGGCTCTTTTGCCGTATTTCTATCTGTCTTCATCAGTTGATTGCACAGTTCGACTGCCAGAGGTGCCGTTCTCGCATAACCGTCAGCTTTGATTTTTTTCGTCCATTCGTGAGTAATGGGACCTCCACCGACAATAATCTTGAATCTATCTCTCTTTCCTTCGATTTCCAGCCGTTGAATCAATTCTTCCTGATAGTAAGCCGACGTTGTCAATAGAGAAGAGACAGCAATGATATCCGCATCCACTTCTTCAGCCTTATCAACATACTCATTTACAGCTACGTCTGTCCCCATGTTGATGATTTTGTAGCCACTTACAGCCAGTTGGGTGGCAACCAGGTTCATACCAATATCATGAAGGTCTCCTCTTGCGCAACCAACGACTACGGTACCCTTGAATCCGCCACCGTCCTCTGTTTCAAATAGTGGTGTCATCTTCTCGATAAGGCCCTTCATGGCCTCTCCTCCGAGCATCAATTCACTTAGGAACACATCCAGGTTATCAAATGCTTCACCTAGTCTCTCAAGACCAGCTACCCCACCTTTATCAATTATTGATTGTGGGTTCACACCTTCGCTGAGCGCTTGGTCAGCCAATTCAATCGTTCTTTCTGCATCACCTTCAAAAATTGCATCTGCGATATTCTTCAACACTTCCGACATTAATTCATCTCCTCTTCTCATTTTGCAAACGCTTGTATTTTTCAGCAAATAATATTGGCCCCTCCGCGCCGATATTGCCATAGAGCTCTATATATCTGAATAAAGCCATCAGCTTGCGCTATGCAAACGTTTGTTATTATTCTACACCAATTTGGATTAAGAAGCAAGCACTCCATAAAAAATAATCATCTATACTGAAGATTGCTTGCTCCATAATCCGCTAATTCATAAATCTAAGAATGATCACACCCATCATACCAACCAGTTATCTTACTAAGGTTGTAACCCTCTTTTTCATATCGTTCTGCACCAAATTTCACTAATGCTGTTGTTTGAGCTAGTCTTCTACCAACCTGATATGCAGAATCTAATCCCATGCTATCATTGACGGCCCCCTCATATGTGCCATCAACACTCCACACACATCCACCACCTGGGTACTTGAAAGTCCCTCCACAAGTGATGATATCATTTGTGTTGAAAAATTTGTGTATTCCTACAAGCGTCGTTTCCTGCCCACCATGTCTATGTCCTCCAACGGATAAAGCAGCACCAACTTTTGTTGTGTAGTGCCCAGGATGTAGCACATATGTGCACCGGATTCTACTGAAGAACGCTAATAAGACTGGTGTGAACGTCATTTCGTAAACAGGGTTCCCAATAATATAGCCATCGGCCTCCAAAAAATCTTCGTATATTTCTTGGAAATCATCTTGAATCACACAATCTGATTGTTTCCTATAACATGCCTCACAATGCACACAAGGGCTGATCTTCTTTCCCCTAAGCGTTATCAACTTTGTCTCTACATTTGGATCAATGGATTCTGCACCTTCACAATAGCTATATCTGCAATCTGCCTCACACCGCCTTCATCGTATCCCAAATCATATTCGGTGTAGATCCTCAGAAGATTCTGTTTCAAAAAATCGTCTCCCAATTCATTTCTTAAATGAGAATATAATGCATTCTTTAGGGCAATGTCATCAACTTAAGCGATATTGAAAATCAGTGTTTGGCAGTGAAAAATCACTGCCGTCGACGGCCATGACATAGTATCCATTCAATGTTACCAAATCCACAGGATTCTCATATTCTTCTTCCGTCAGATCCTGCATAATCGTCAACAATGCCTCTGGGTTGAATTTCATGCGTGCGTTGTAGAACGCTGTAGCAGATACATCCATTGATGCTCTCACCTCACTGTAATAGTTGTATAATTCATTCTTCTGCGATTTGCCTTTGTTTGCAATCATTTGAAGAAAAAGGTCTTGTAGGCTGATTTTTCTTTGTCTGGTAAAATCACTACTTTTTGACCTTATCCTTTCAATGTAATTTGAAGTCAGTTGATTGCTAATGGCAAGTAATCTTTTGTAGAATGCCTTTTTCATTCATTATCCCCTTGTATATTGGTGTTAGGTGGAAACATAGTATTCCGATCTACAATTTGTTTATCCTTAGAACTATGTGGGATAATGTACTCGTATGGATTGAGGGCGTAGTTTCTCCCCTTGAAGCTGGGCTTCGTTCGAAAGACTTACGCCTCATCTTTACGGGTAGGACACGAATGAGCTGGATGGGATTTAGTCCCGTATGTCTAACAAGGTTGTGTTCCCGTAAAGCTGTGAGGATAACCCCAATCCGTAACAACTTATGAAAGGTGTGATGCACTATGTTCTTTGTCGGCATCGATATAGCCAAGCATAAGCACGACATCACGGTTCTCGATCAAAATGGTGACGCTATCTTTGCGCTGACCAGAGTGGAAAACTCTCATGCTGGAGGTAGTCGATTCCTGGCATCTCTTACGAAGCACAAGATCCAAATCCAAGACTGCCTCGTGGGCATGGAAGCCACCGGCCATTACTGGCTCGGATTCTATTCCTACCTGGTCGCCCATGACTTCGAAGTCAAGGTAATCAATCCCATCGTGACCGACGGCTACCGCAACATGCTGATCCGCAAAGTCAAGAATGATATCGTGGATTCCCAGGTCATCGCCAAGGTACTGATGCTAGGCCTGTACCAAGACACGTCTGTGGCTAGCGAGGAAACTCTCGCCCTCCGGCAGCTATGCCGCTTCAGGACCTATGAAGTGGATACCTGCTCGGATCTCAAGCGCAAGGCCATCGCCCTTCTGGACCAGATCTTTCCAGAGTTCGCAAGCCTTTTCTCCAATACCTTCGGCGTATCCGCCAAAGAGGTTCTGACCCATTGGGTCACACCAGAGGAACTCGCTCAGGTCCATACGACCAAGCTGACCAACCTCCTGGCCAAGGCCAGCAAGGGACGCTTCGGAAAGGACAAGGCCAAGGCCAAGGAAATCAAGAGCGTTGCCAGTCAATCCTTCGGCATCACCGTGGCTACTGACGCCTTCGCTTTTCAGCTGAAGCAGATCCTTGAACAAATTACCTTCATCGAAGAACAAGTCGCAGATCTGGACCGCCAAATTTCTGAATACATCGATCACATCGACACCCATATCACTTCAATTCCAGGCGTCGGACCCATACTGGGTGCCATCATCCTGGGGGAAGTCGGTGATATCCATCGCTTCAGCACACCAAACAAACTAGTCGCCTATGCTGGTCTGGACGCCTCTGTCAAACAGTCCGGTGAATTCCTGGGCACACAGTCACATATGTCCAAGAGAGGATCCCCTTATCTTAGGCGCGCCATATTCATGGCTGCCACTGTTGCTTCACGCTGCGATCCGGACCTTTCCGAGTACTACCATAAGCTCAAGGAAAGAGGGAAGCACCACAATGTAGCTGTTGGTGCTGTTGCCAGGAAGCTGACTCACATCATCCATGCGGTTCTAACTGAAAACCGACCTTATGAAAAACGCTAAACATCTATCTCATATCTCATTCAAGCGATTCAATCACCTTCGTTGTTATGCAGTTTTTTACCCGATACAAAGAAACTAATTACTTTGATCTTCTCCATATCTTCCAGTTGACATTTCATAGCTGGTCTTTCTCATCATCATAAACAAGCCGGTGTTTCTTCTTGGCATAAGCAGCTTTCAGATATGGAAGTTGCTCTTCAGTAATCACACCCAAGTAGGCAACCGTTTCTTGCCGGACTTTCTTTCCGGTACGGACGGATTTCACGATACTCGCATACAGTTTATTGCCCTTTTTCCATGTTCTAATATACATCCAGCCACCTCGTTTCACTACAATTCATGCTATCTAGCCTGCGATATAAAGCCTTTTGCGCATTCTCTTCACACTACATTTTACACTAAAAAATTACAGGAAGCCATAGTTTCCAATGACTTTCCTGTAATTTAGATTGCATTTTAGTTACTACAATGTATAATGTCTACGCTTGTCAAGACACGAAATTCGAATATTTAAGATAAACATCCTCCTTTCGAAATTGACTATGCAACATTATGTAAAGCATTGCAATACATGTCTCTTGGTGTTAGGTATTTATGACTTTGATGACCTCTAACGTGGTTGTACGTGTGCATATATTCGGCTGTCATCTCTCGAACCTCCAGAACAGTTTCCGGGCACAGCAAGTAGAGTCTTTCCCATTTGAATGACCTGAAGAATCTTTCAATCATGATATTATCGGTAGCGCGGCCTTTGCCATCCATACTGATGCGGATGCTTTCATAGCTCTTGATCAGGTTGATGTAGGCGTCCGAAGTGAACTGAGAGCCCTGGTCGCTGTTAATAATTTCCGGCTTGCCGTGTTTTCTAACGGCCTCGGCCACAGTCCGGGTAACCATATCAGCCTGCATAGTGTTGCTGATGCTATAACCAACGATATACCGAGAATACCAGTCGATGATGGCGGTTAAGTACACGAACCCACTGGGAGTCCCTATGTATGTGATGTCTATGTTATTCCGATATCGGCATAACATAGATTATTCCGATATTAAAGTTATTCCGATGTTTCTCAATAAAGCTGGATAGATTAAGATAAGTCATAGAAATAATCGGAATAACTTTTGCGTCATATTACTTCAGTCCATAAAGACGCTTAATGGTCTCATCATCAATGTCTGCTCCATTGAATACTTCGGTTTTGCGAAGAGGATGATTTGCAGCAGTTGCTTTTTCAATGGCAGTTCTCTTCATTTCCGTATCAGCATAGGCGTAAATTAGGGTTGTCTCAAGATTAGAATGGCCAAGCCATTCAGAAATCAGAGGAAGCGGCACACCTTTCCTATACAGATTCAAGGCCCTACTATGGCGAAACATATGCGGTGTCACATTTTCCGGCACATCTGAACATTTAGCCCTAGCCATTGCTGCATATTTTTTAATAAATCGTGCTACATTATCATCAGACATATGGTGTTTCTCTGCATGAATTACTGTGTAAAACAACGGAATTCCAGGTTTATATTCCTTATGGAAGCGTTTTATATAGCTTTTGTAATGATGAACGGTCTCTCTCATAATTGGAATCATACGAACTTTTTTTCCTTTTCCATGGATAATGATATATGGAGCACTTGTATCTGCGATAACATCTTTGGGCATAAGGTGAAGGATCTCACTATCACGCGCAGCTGTATCGTATAGTAAAATCATAAAGAACTGATCTCGATGACCTTGCCGATTCTTCGAATCAGGCTGAGATAATATTGCATCAAGGGCTTCTTCGTTAAAATGATTGACCATCAGTTTCTTTTCTTCTTTACGTCGTGCGATTTTCCCAGCGCAAAGATAGTAGTCGTTGCATACGGGCTCTCTCATCCCGGCATATTTCAAAAATGCACGTATAACAGAAAGATGATGGTTCTGTGTTGCAGCACAGCAGTTACGGTTATTCTCAAGCCATTCAAGGAAAGCATTGATGGAATCCACAGTGACTTGTGAGAAAGACAGTTCCTTCATCTGAAGATGCTTAAAACTACACAAGAAGCCAAGGTACAAATTTAATGTTTCGCGATACGACTTAATTGTATGTGGGCTCACCAAACGCTGCAATAAGAGATACACTGTCAGATATTCTTTAATCAACTCGAAAAAGCGTTTGTCCTTAATCTTCATATTCTGGCACCGCCTGACCACAGTTCCAGTTTGTCAAAGCTGACAAGTGGAGGTGTTCCGGTACAAGATGTATGTAATAAGCAGTATACTCAAGGGATGAGTGTCCCATATATGTGCTGAGATAAGGAACCAATAAAGATACATCCTTCCCATCATGCATCCACTTTGTTATTATCCTTGTGGCATAATTATGACGCCAGTCATAAACTCTGGGTCTATGGGACGAGTCAAATGAGATACCTGAAAATTTCCAACACTTAAAGAATTGCTGCTGTATCCAGCAGGCTGAATAAGGTCCACCGTTTGGATTCTGGAAAAAAAAGTCACGTTCCAGTAACTTTTTCTGCATGATTATGTCGTATTTTCGACATAATCCGCATAAATCTGCTGACATTGGAACGATACGATCTTTGTTTCTTTTTGAATTAGAAACATAAAGAGTACCTGCATTCAGATTTACATCTTGCCGTTTCAGTAGCCTTACTTCCTGTGGGCGTAATCCACAGCAATATAATACGCGAAACAGCACCGGGATGATAATTTCCCGGTCCTCCGAAAGTGGATGAGGTGGCAAATGATCTGCACCATAAAAGAAACTCGCCCTCTCTGAATCTGTATACAGGTATGGTAGAAAAGCAACCTTTCTACCAGCGAAACCGTCAGGAATTATGTAAGCTACCTTTCCAATACTGGCAAGGTATTTAGCAAATCCTCTGAGTATATTGGTGCGAAGTCGTAGAGTATTTCCCTTTTCATTTGGACGTAAAGTACACCATGACTCAGCCATTTGCTGTGTTAACAGAGCATCATCTGGATAACGCTCAATGCAAAATTTGTCAAAGGAATGAAGTCTTCTTGCAAATGTATCTTCTTTATTCCCAAGTGAGCACCTCAAGGTTATATAAAATCGTATGTCATCTGCAAATAGGCCATTGAATGTGTACCTCATCGGTACACCTCCGACTCCACAGTTATGCTTTCGAAACCGAGTGCGCACACACTGAGTTTGGATTCCGTGAGAGGAAGATAGCATTTCAAGACATCTCGGCTTTGATGCCCAAGTATCTGCGAAATAATTTCCGGACTAGATGATGTATCAAGTAACCAGATCCCCATACACCTGCGAAATGCATGGAATGACTTTCCATCATGTGGTTTTTTCTTGAGACCAGCACTTTTCATATGTTTCACAAGGATGTTACTTATGCTGGATTTATTACTCAGTTTATGGGCAGGTTTTGATTGTGTTAGAAAAACATATGGGCTATCTGACTCTGGCCGACCATTTAATATATAATCTGATATTGCAGAGCCAGCGTTTGCAACAAGAGGAAGTGAAATCCCATTTCTAGTCTTACTTTGAATGAAATGTATAGCCATCTGCCTCCAGCTAATATCTGAAAGTTCTAGGTTCGCTATGTCAACAGCACGAATCCCTGTTACGGATGCAAGAAGTAGTACGGCATAGTCCCTTTTGCCAGATGATGTGTTCCTATCAGGCTGTGATAGAATTTTTCCAATATTTTCGGTGGAAAAAGCCGGATATACCTTTTTCCTAGAAGAAGGTAGTGAAAAAGACAGTAAACCCGTTGGCACGTGTCTGAATCCGCTTTCGTTCAGGAAAGCACAAAGTAGCCGCATGACATACACGACGTTATTCATAGAGCCCTGATGATTCTGATATTCCTTTTTCATGAACGAATACAGTATCTCTTGATTAATATCATCCATGTCATATATTCCCATTTGCTGGATGTAGTAGAAGAAATCCCGTGCAATTGAATTAAGAACAGGTACTGTACCCTTTCTAACAGTAAGGCTTTCCTTAAAATCTTCAGTAAGCTGCTGATATAAAGGTTCAAGCTGATACTTGTATCGGCTTACCATAGGATACTTATCTCGGAAGGGATTCCCGTTATAATAATCATTTAGCATTGCTAGTATCCGGAAAATACATCTATATTCAGGATGCCCAGATGGCTTAATATCATCTGACTTTCCGGATATTTTATCAAGTATTTTCACGTTGTTCAAAGTATCGTATTCTGCTTCATTGGCATCGTCATAGAAGAGTTGAATTGTGCTACATGCTTTTTCATACCTTCTAATAGAGCCAGCGGAACGGAATTTGTGGCAATAATCAAGGATTGCTGTAATCCCATCTGCAATAGTTTGTCTTCTCATACAGTTTAGCTCCTTTCTGATTTCGAACTATTTATAGTATCAAAATCAGCATAAGAGCTGTATATCAATATAGGCAACTATTATTCCGATGTTTTTGCAGAAAAATCATGTAATATAGTGCTTCTTTACAAAACATCGGAATAACTTTAATATCGGAA
>DAOUPV010000099.1 GCA_030625965.1 Clostridia bacterium | reverse complement strand
AAATGGCAGCGAAACTAGGTATTTACAAATGCGAGCATTGTGGAAATATTGTAGAGGTTTTCGTGGAAGGTGGGGCTCCCGTCATATGTTGCGGTGAACCGATGATTTTCATGGAAGAGAAGACAGCAGACCATTCTACCGAGAAGCATGTACCGTTCATCGAAGAGACGGAAACTGGCTACAAGGTGCGAGTTGGTGAGAACGCAGCCCATCCGATGGCAGAGGAGCACTACATTCAATGGATTGAACTGCTCATCGGGGATTATGTACTGAGGAAGGAACTGAAGCCAGGTGATGCACCGGAAGCTGAGTTCTTCTGTATTCATGATGATGCTGTGGTCGCCCGCGAATACTGCAATGTACACGGTCACTGGAAAAGCTAATAGCGAGTGATAAAAAATTCAGTTGTTCATGGGATGGGCCAGTCTACTGGCCCATCCTTTTAAAAAAGGAAGGAAGAATAAATGTTAAATCTGAAAGTAGAAGCAAGCATCAATGATCAAATCAACGCGGAGCTCTATTCCGCCTATCTCTATCTGTCAATGAGTGCCTATCTTGAAACGGAGAATCTGCCTGGATTTGCCAGCTGGATGCGTGTTCAGTTCCAAGAGGAACAGGCACATGCGATGAAGTTCTTTGATTTTGTCAATGAACGTGGCGGTAAGGTGATTCTGGACGCCATCGAAGCACCCAAGACCGAGTGGGGTTCTGTAGTAGAAGTTTTCGAGCATACCTTGGATCATGAGCGTATGGTGACGGAACGCATCAATACCATGATGGACATAGCGTTGGAAGAGCGGGATTATGCGACAGAGTCATTCCTGCGCTGGTATATCGATGAGCAGGTAGAAGAGGAAGCAGCCGCTGAGGCTATCTTGAGCCAAGTGGAAAGACTGGATGGTCATGGTAACGGAATGATTATGATGGACCGTGAACTAGGAGCTAGAGTATTTACGCCGATTGCTGAATAGTGAGGTGAACGACACATGCTGCAATGGATCGCGCAGTTTCCACCGGTGAGTCAGGCTCTGCTTGGCACGCTGTTTACCTGGGGTCTGACCGCACTGGGTGCGGCTATGGTGTTTTTCTTCAAGAAAATCAACAAGAAGGTCCTGGATGGTATGCTGGGATTCGCTGCAGGAGTGATGATTGCCGCCAGTTTCTGGTCGCTTTTGGCACCGGCCATCGATTTGGCCGAGGAAATGGGCTACATTCCTTGGTTAATGGTGGCTGCTGGATTCCTGAGTGGCGGGGGTTTCCTTTGGATTGTGGACCGCATGTTGCCCCATATTCATCCCGGATTGGGGGAAGGAAACACGGACCAGGCAGAAGGACCGAAGACCACCTGGCGCAGAAGCGTTTTGCTGGTCACGGCGATTACGTTACATAACATACCGGAGGGATTGGCTGTCGGTGTGGCCTTTGGCGCGGTGGCCTATAATTTGCCGGCGGCCTCTTTAGCCGGCGCCATGGTACTGGCATTGGGAATCGGCATTCAGAACTTTCCAGAAGGGGCAGCTGTTTCCATACCGCTTCGTCGGGAAGGCTTCAGTAGGGCTAAGAGTTTTGCATACGGCCAGGCTTCCGGATTGGTGGAACCCATTTCAGGCGTCATCGGGGCGGTACTGGTTATCAGCATGCGTGCCATCCTGCCATTCGCCTTGGCTTTTGCGGCCGGGGCCATGATTTTCGTAGTGGCAGAGGAACTGATTCCTGAGGCACAGAACGACCGGGCGAGTGATATCGCCACCATCGGGGTGATGCTTGGGTTTGCCGTGATGATGATGCTGGATGTAGCTTTGGGATGATTGAGGATATGGACAGAACCACATCAATTGGATAGGAATTAAAAAATCGGGACCATGGGTCCCGATTTTGTTATTTGCATAGTATTCTCATTACTGGCGCAACAGGAATTCCACGAAATCCTGGTTGCACATCTGGTGGAAGTATTCGCCGATATCATGCGGGGCTAAGGTCGCATCCAGTTCATCTTTCTGCAACTTGACACCGATTAGGGCATTTTCCAATTCAGAAAGCTCCTCCGCGGTGAAGAAGTCTCCAAAGATACGAAGCTCCTTGATCAAGCCCTTTTTCACATTCAGCTTGACGTTGATTATACCGCAGTCGAACTTACCCAGTTTTTCCAGCGTATAGGTCGGTGATTTTCCCCATACCCAATCCCAAGTCTTCAGTTCCAGAACCTTGTTCTCAATGTAGGCTTTGATTTCCGGTGTGATTTGGAATTCGCTTATATCGCCTTCTTGCTTGAAGTGTTCTAATAGGAAGTCTTTGAACTGATGGATATCCATGTCCTGCTCCATGTAGTCGATAATGTTGCCTACCCGGGAACGGACAGACTTGATGCCCTTGGATTCTATTTTCAGATCTTTCACCTTTAGGGCTTTGGACAGGTTGGACATATCCGCATCGTAGAGCAGCGTGCCGTGGTGTAGGATGCGACCGTTCTTGTAGCACTGTGCATTTCCGGAAACTTTCTTGCCATCCACTAGGATATCGTTACGTCCTGACAGTTCTGCCTTGATATCCAACTCCTGCATGGCCTCGATGACCGGTCGGGTGAACTTCTTGAAATTGTTGATATCCGTCTTGCCCGTCTTGTGCACGAAGGAGAAATTCAGGTTACCGTAGTCGTGGTAGACAGCGCCGCCGCCTGACAGTCTGCGGGCCACGGTGATGTTCTGCTCGTCAACGAACTCCTTGTTGATCTCTTCAATGGTGTTCTGGAACTTGCCGATGATGATGGAGGGCTTGTGGATGTAGAAGAAGACGTAATCGTCCTCGGGTGCCTCTTTCAACAGGTAATCTTCCAGAGCGAAATTATAGTAGGGGATTTCCCAGTCTGTTTTTATGTATTTCATAGATTGCTCCTTCTTCTTATTCCAGACAATTATATGCCTTTGACGGGGTTAGGTCAATATGCTGCATGCAGCTGGGGTGTGAAGGGATGACCATGGTGGTGGTAACCCATGAGATGGGTTTTGCCAGAGAAGTCGCCAACCGAGTGATTTTCATGGACGAAGGTGTGGTAGTGGAAGAGTCCCATCCTGCAGATCTCTTCGGAAATCCCAAAGAAGAGAGGACCAAGTCCTTCCTCAGTAAAGTATTATAAACATGGCGAAAGCCATGTTTTTTTGCGCCCTGTTATCTTTTACATTCTAAGGGAGTTGTGACATAATGAAATTGCGAGTGTTTGACCAAAACCCAGGCAGGATCATGAGTGTTCCAATATATAATCGGATCTACAGGCGCATCTTTCTATGCGCATTAGATACAGTGTAATATTGGCATCTATGTGGGAGGTGACCTGAATGCCAAAGGAATTCAAACCAGGGTGTGAGCGGCCCAAAGCGAGTATGGTAGCGACCGCAAGCGCAGAAGAACAAGTATTGCCATCGGATGTGACCAAGGAGGTACAGTCTATGATCAAGGTGGGCAAACCGGCTCCGGAATTTTCCGCACCGGCTTTTTACCAAGGAAAGTTTGTCAATGTGGATCTTGCGGAGTATAAAGGAAAATGGGTGTTGCTCTGTTTTTATCCCGGCGATTTCACCTTTGTCTGAGCGACTGAAGTATCAGCAGTTGCTGATAAGTATGATACCTTCAAGACTTTAGGCGTAGAAGTGCTTTCCGTATCCGTGGATTCCCATTTCGTGCATAAGATGTGGAACGACCAAGAACTGAAGAAGATGATCGGCAAGGATATCCCCTTCCCCATGCTCTCTGACCAGAGTGGCGCCATCGGCACCCTGTACGGCATCTATGATGAAGAAGCAGGTGTGGAAACCAGAGGACGTTTCCTGATTGATCCTGACGGCAATGTCCAGGCCTTCGAAGTACTGACACCGCCGGTGGGCAGGAATGTGGCCGAGGCCATCCGTCAGATTGAGGCTTTTCAGCTGGTACGGGCTTCCAAAGGAACCGAAGCGACACCTTCGGGTTGGAAACCGGGCAAGAAAGTGTTGCGGCCAAGCATCGAGCTGGTTGGCAATGTATGGAGAGAGTGGGACGTCAAGGACGCTTTAGATGATTAATTTTGAGGGATGGGCAACCATCCCTTTTTCTTTTCGTATTGTTTTCAGTATAATGGGAGACGAAGGGGCCGGATGTGGACCCGATTATGGGAAAATGAGGTAGGAATTTACATGAAACATAAAGTGATAGGTGCGCTGAGCACGGTCCGGGATGCGGACGTTGCGCGCATGGACAATTGGATAGGAATGAAGGTGAATCCCCACCTGTTATTGGAGGAAGAACTGGCATTGGAAATGACGGCCATGAGCTTCCACCTGCAGAAGGAGATCGCATTGTATATAAACCGCCGGGGTACCGTGGAAACGGTCGTGGTGGGCAACAAGAGGGATGCTATTGTACCACCGGATCTGGACAGATCTGGTGGCAACTTGCGCTGCATCCATACACATCCTAATGGTGGTAGCCAGCTCTCCGAACTGGATCTTTCGGTGCTCATTAAATTCGACCTGGGGCTGATTTCAGCCATCGGCCTGGATGAGGCCGGTAACATCAATGGGATATCTATCGCCTACCAGTCGGATGCCGGCCCAGTCTACCATAACCATGGGGATTTGGTTTCCTTGATGCAAGAAGACGTACTACGCGAGATGGAAGCTTTTCGCAGGGATAGAAAGACCCAAGCCGGTGTACCCCGGGAACTGGCGGTCAAGGAGAAGGCGCTACTTATTGGGGTGGTGACATCGGAAGACTTGCGGGAGAATCCGGACCTTTGGGAATTGAGGGAACTCTCACGGACAGCCGGGTTGGAGGTTTATTCAGAGATCTACCAGAAGAGGGAGACCAGTGCCTCCCTCAGCTATCTGGGAAGCGGTAAGCTCACGGAAGCGAGACAGGAAATACAGAAATTCGATATAGACGTGGTAGTGGCGGATGACGAACTGACACCTCGACAGCAGAAACATCTGGAGGAGTTCCTGGGAGTCAAGGTCATCGACCGCGCCATGCTGATCCTGGATATTTTCGCCAGTCGGGCGAAAAGCAAGGAGGGCAAGCTGCAGGTTGAGCTGGCCCAGCTGAAAACCTTGATGCCCAAACTGTCAGGACAGGGGACATCCCTATCCAGGCTGGCTGGCGGCATCGGGACCAGAGGCCCCGGTGAGTCCAAGCTGGAAGTTGACCGGCGACTGATTCGTAAGAGGATCAGCGGACTGGAGAAACAGCTGGACCTGGTGCTGAAGGCCAGGGCCCAGCGCTCGACAGGCAAGAAGGACTTTTTCCAGGTGGCATTGGTGGGATATACCAATGCGGGGAAATCCACCTTGCTCAATCTGCTGGCGGATGATAGCCAGATGGCCGAGGATCTGCTGTTTGCCACCCTGGATCCGGTGACCCGCAAGGTATGCACCAAGGACCACGGTTGTTTCTTACTGTCGGATACGGTCGGTTTCATCCACAAGCTGCCACATGATTTGATTGCGGCTTTCCGTGCTACCTTGGAGGAAGTGCGTAGTGCCGATCTGCTGTTGCACGTCGTGGACGGAGCCAATGAGGAAAGATTGCACCAGATACGTTCTGTAGAAAGCGTACTAAAGGAACTGGGAGTCGAGCACAAGCCCTCTCTGCTTGTGCTTAACAAGATTGATGCAATGACGGAGCCGGAACTTGAAGCCGTGAGCTTACTGTTGCCGACGGCGATTACCATTTCCTGCCAGGAACAGACCAACGTAGACCAATTGATGGCAGCCATCGTAAAGCATCTGGATACGGGCAAGGTGGATGCCGTTGTGACCCTTCCCTATGATATGGGAGAGTATCTACCAGGCATATTTGAATCGGCCCAGGAGGCCAATGTGGAATATGTGGAGGAAGGGTACCGCATCAGCGGCCGGTTTACATTAGAGAATGTCCAGCGCATGACCGAACAGGGGATCATAATCAGAAGGAGTGATACGACAGATGAGCATACGCCTGCAGATCAAGAAGAGTGAAGCCGAACGTTATCGCAACGGATATCCCCTATTAAGGAAAGACTCATTGCAGGAAGAGGGCAGAAATCTGCCGGAGGGAGAGCTGTTCGAGCTCTATGACGGGAACGCCTGGATGGCCCGCGGTTACCTGGGACAACAGAACAAGGGTATCGGCTGGATCTTGAGTCTCAGGGAGGACGAGAAGATCGACAGCTGTTTTTTCCAGGAAAAACTGAGGACCGCCATCGGTAAACGGCATGAGCTGGTTGCATCGGAAGAAACCGATTGCTACCGCATCTTCAACGGTGAGGGAGACGGTATCGGTGGAATGCAGATCGACTGTTTGAGCGGATATTATGTGTTCCAATGGTACAGTCAGGGGATCTATAAGTTCCGCGAAATCATTCTGAAAGCTTTCTGTGAGCTGGTAGACTACCAGGGAATCTATGAGAAGCGTCGCTTCAAGGAAAAGGGCAAGTATCTGGAAGGCGAGGATTTCGTCAGGGGCAAGCGTCATCCCGAGGAGTTTTCCGTCAAGGAAAACGGGGTTCTATACAAAGCTGATCTGGACGATGGAGCCATGTATGGGATTTTCCTGGACCAGCGGGAGGTTAGAAAAGCCCTGATAAGGCGTTACGGCAGGGACAGGGTGGTGCTGAACACCTTTTCCTATACCGGTGCCTTCTCGGTTGCAGCCAAGGCTGGAGGGGCCAGCAAGACCGTTTCA
>DAOUPV010000128.1 GCA_030625965.1 Clostridia bacterium | reverse complement strand
GTGATTTTGATGAACATGGTTTACCTCCTAGAGATTGTCGTCAATTTGCACTTGCTCTTTTTCCCAATCGAGTTCTTCCTCGATGTCGTGGGGGTGTTCCCCTTTGTTCCAGTGCAAGATACCATAGACAAGACACAGGATGGCGCTGAGGATGGTAAGCAGGTAGGCAAGAAATATGGAAAAACCACTAAGCCCGAAGTACATGAAAACCTCCTTTTCTTTGCCGAAAACGGCGAAACATGAAAGAGAAATAAGGAAATATGAAACAAAAAATAAAAAAGCTTCGTCCCAATAACTGGGACGAAGCATGTTCGCGGTACCACCCAAATTCTTCTATGAATAGAAGCACTTGATCGAATAACGGTTCGTTTCCGTCGGACCCTACATGTCAGGCCCGCTGCTCAGATATGAAATTTGGGGATACAACTGCTTGGGTCGCTCTCAGCTAATGGCGTCCCTCTCTTGAAAGGTTTGCATCCTTACTTTGTATCATCATCGCATTTAACATATTTGTGTCATTATACCTTGATATGAAAAATATTGCAAATACGTGCTATTTTAGTACACATAGGCATGAAAAAGATGTCTAGGGGTGCTGATTATCCTGGTGAAGGGGACCAATTTCTAGAGGGCCTGGACATATTCGACGCCACCTTCTGCGAAGGAAGTGATGCGGCCCTGTTCTTGCAGATAGTGCAGGTGGGCTCTTATGATGCTGCGGTTGAGCGCTTGTGTGACCTGGTTCTCATCAAGGTCCATGGACTGGTAAAGTGATTGGTGTAGCTCGTCCAGGTTCATACTGCCGCGGTCCTTGGTAGCGTCATGGATTTCTTCCAGGGTGGTCAGCAGATGTTGGCGGTTGGTTGCGATTAAATGGCCTATCTCCTTCTTGTAGCCGCCATGGGAGATTACGTATCCCTCGGCTTCTAGTTTTTCCAACATGACCAGGGTATAGAGGTGGTCGCCCAGGTTATAGGTATACATCATCCTGCTATGCGACAGGGCATCTTCATCAATAAGAGCGTCACCCAGAAATGCGATGTTGTCGGGGGTGATGATTCCCATCATGTTGGGGGAGTGGCCCTTTAGTCCTATGAAGGAGAAGAAGGTCTCGTGCTCCCGGAAGCGCATTTCCTTCACTTGGTAGGGTAGTCCTTCTTTCTCTTCGCTGATGCTTATCTTTCTGTAGACACGTGAGGGTTCGGCATAGAGGGATTTCTTGATCAGGAGTTTCCTGGGGGTGAATCCGAACAGGTAGATGTCTTTCAGATAGGGATATTCAATGAAATCGGCCTCGATCCTGGGCGCCAGTATGGTGGTTCGACGTTCGTGCTGCAGGTAGTGGTTGCCCCCGCAGTGGTCGGCATGGCCGTGGGTGTTGAAGACGTACTTGATGTCAATGTCCGAGAAATCCTTGATTTCCTTCTGCAGGTAAGTCGGGTCGCTACCGGAATCCACCAGTAGCACTTCGCCTCCGATCAGGTAGGCACCCAAGGTGATATGTCCTTCGCTCATATATGTGTTTCCTATGATATGTTTCATATATTTTGCTCCTATCCTGTTTGAAACCTCTAGTTTCAATTTCTACCTTTTACCTGTGATTTCCTCTATTTGAAGTATTGGATTATCCGCTGAATAAGAATGCCCTAAATGATTGCCTTTTATGAATGACATGGATTATAATGGAATTGTGAATTGAAGAGCAAGTTTTTGGAAAGGAATGAATAAAATGATAAGAAGAAATGTATGGTTTACTAGGTTAAGCATTCTTGCCTTGATCCTGCTGTTGTCTTTGGTACCTGCCTGTTCCGGCGGCGATGAGCCGGCCGAAGAACCTTCAGATGAACCGGCGATAGAAGAACCGGTGGAAGAGTCCGTAGAGGAACCCGAGGAAGACCTGATTAGCGATGACGCGTCCCTGTTCAATTTGTTCGGCCGCTCGGCGGGACTGAACGAGTACTCTTACAAGATGAGTTTCCACACTGCAGGCGTGGAACAAGGAGCTATGACCTTCTATATGAAGGGTGAGAAGGTGCGTATGGAAGGGGAAGCTGACGGACAGGAGTCCCTGATCATCATCGATGGTGAGTTCATGTACATGGGTGAACCAGGCGGACAGATCATGAAGTTCCCCATCGATAGCCAGGATGCTACAGGCACCGAAGGCGGAGCACCTAGCATCGAGACCTTCACAGAAGGTGCAACTGCGGACAATATGACTTTTGTGGGTTATGAAGAATATGAGGGCTTTAACTGTCCGGTAGCCGAGATGAAGGATTCCGAGAGTGGAAGCACGGTCAAGTTCTGGTTGCATCCGGAATACGGATTCCCCCTGAAGGTGGAGAATATGGGTGCTTCTGCGGAAGAGAGCTTCACCATGTTGGTCACCGATTTCGAGGCTGGTAACATATCTGACGACATGTTCGAGCTGCCGGCCGACGCCGATGTATTGGACTTTAGCGAGATGCTAGAAGGCATGGTCGAAGGACTTGAGGGCATGGGAGACATGATACCCGATATGGACGAGTAGGAATTCACCTAAACGTTCGCGCATATGGCCACTTTGGCCTGTTGCGGATCAGATGAGCATAGAATAGAAGTAACAGAATAAATGATATGAAATCAGAGGACGTCCTGCGGGACGTCCTTTGTTGTTGACCGGGACTGGATATCTGACAGAATTTAATTAGTAATTTAGTAAATTACTAATTTACTAAATATTAAGAAGCGCGAAAGCGCGGGAGGATAGCGTGAAAATACCAACAACATTGAAACATAAACCAGTAGTGGTCTCAGAAGACTATGACCGGATCGATGGACGATATGCTTATGATTCTGACGCCAAGGGGTTGTCTCTGGGACTAGCCCAGTGGAACGACCGGGGCAAGGTGGATATCTCAGACAAGGTCTGGCGTTACACCGGTAGCAAGTGGTCCAGGCAGTCGGAAGAGATGCCGTTGCATCGGGTGCTGGATCTGGCAATCCAGATTTGCCGGCCTTCAGGTGGAGGAGGATATGATTATCGGGGATTTATATGAGGGTGTTCCAGAAGAGGACTCCGATGAGGATTGTGTTCAACCAGAACCAATATTTGGCTAATTCATGAATAAAAGAATATAAATAGTCAGGGGCTGTTGCAAGATGAATCATTCATTCTGCAACAGCCCCTCTTTATTCTTTTGGCAATTTGAATACGCTCGGTGTACCATTTTCTAAAAGTGCATGATGACATCGAAGGAACTCTTGTTGTTTCCGTCGAGTACCCCACGCAGGTAAACGTTATCTCCATCTTCTTTATGTTCCATGCGGAAAGCATCACCTAATCCCAATTCGGATTGGAAGTAGTATTCCAGGTGTTTCAGCTGATCCAGGTTGTCCCGTTTGTCTTCTGGGAGGCTGTCGTAGGCGAATTCGCCGTAGCGGCAATTGTTAACGTGTCCCATGCCGTCGATGTGGCTGGCCCGGATGCAACGGTCTTCAACACAGCGGTATTCTCCTCTGGACTTAAAGCTGGGTTTGGCATCCAGTAGCAGGAGTTCTGTGGGTTCCAAGAAGGGGAAAGGTATTTCTTTCTGGCGGAAGATGGAGCGGTTCTCCAGATCAAGCAGGATGGAGAAACTGCTTGCTTCAATCAGCAGGTTATCGTCCTTATCGTAGAACTGGTATTCCCGTCGGAAGTAAGGACCTCTGCGGTGGGAGTACCAGGTTTTACCGATGAGGGAGTGTCCCCTTGGTATCGGACTCTTGATGTCTAGGCTGATGGAGCGCAGCACCCAACCTAGGCCATAGTCCATGGTGCTTTCCATGTTCATACCGATGGAGTCCAGGTGTTGGTCCACTAGCTGAGCCAATAGGTGCTGGTAGCCGTAAGGCTTCATGATACCATCCTGGTTGAAGTAGGCGAAGTCGGTGTTGATGGAGTAGCTTCTTTCATGTTTCATTTTCAAAAACTGATCCTTCCTGATCTCCTGACAATGCGATGGTGCTATTTGCTGTTCTTCAAAAGTCTTTTTTATTCCGGTTTGTATGGTTGTAGATCCGCAACCTTTTTCATTATATCCCTATCCCGCTATCTGTTAAAGGTAATTGCCTGAATAGTTAAGAGAGGCAAGACAAAAGTCCAATAGGAAAAGTATTTTGGCTAAATGTTTACTATATGTTCTTGTAACGTTGATA